>DATARN010000019.1:0-3952 GCA_036264135.1 Acidimicrobiales bacterium | reverse complement strand
GATGACCGGGAAGATGAGGCCGAGGGCAGGGTTGGCACCAATGGAGCGGAAGGCGGCCACGCCCAGGATGATGGAGGCGACGAGGGTGACCTCGTAGGACTCGAACAGGTCGGCGGCCATGCCGGCGCAGTCGCCGACGTTGTCGCCCACGTTGTCGGCGATGGTGGCGGCGTTGCGGGGGTCATCCTCGGGGATACCGGCCTCGACCTTGCCGACGAGGTCGGCGCCCACGTCGGCCGCCTTGGTGAAGATGCCGCCGCCGACGCGCAGGAACAGGGCGAGGAGGGAGCCACCGAATCCGAAGCCGACGAGGATGGCCGACGAGGTGTTGCGGAAAATCATGATGATGATGGTCGCCCCGATGAGGCCGAGGCCGACGGTGAACATGCCGGCCACGCCGCCGGTGCGGAACGCCACCTTGAGGGCGGCGGGCAGCGAGCCCGCCTTGGCCGCGGCCGCGGTGCGCACGTTGCCTTTGACCGCCAGGCTCATGCCGATGAAGCCGGTGAGCCCGGACATCAGGCAGCCGAGGAGGAAGGCCAGGGTGCGGAAGATGCCCGAGGAGAAGTAGTTCAGCGCCACTGCGCCGTCGGGCTTCACCACCTTGGTGGCGGTCAGGAACACCAGCACCACCAGGGGGACCAGGATGAAGCCGATCGTCTTGAACTGGCGACGGAGGTAGGCGAGGGCCCCCTCCTCGATCGCCAGGGCGATCTCCTTCATCTTGGGCGTGCCTTCGTCCTCGGCCAGCACGGCCTTCATCAGGCCGAATCCGACGCCGATGGCGAGCAGGGCGGTGACGGCGGAGAAGACGAGCCAGAACCACTCTCCCCCGTGGAGCGTGAAGTCCTGGTACCCCCCTTCGGCGGCAAGTACGTGGATCATGACGTGGTTTCCTTCCTGCGGTCGTCATCGGTGTGCTCCGATGCACCGTTCGGGTGTTTCCGGACAAAGATCTGTTGCGCCACCCGCTCCCCGAGCGTGCGGTCCTGGCCGTCGACGCGCAGCACCAAGGGCCCGTCAAACGGTTGCTTCTCCCGCACCTCGACCTCCACGCCGGGCCGCAGGCCGAGGGCGTCGAGGAAGGCGATGACGTCCTGGTCGGTCGAGCCGGACATGGCCACGACGGCCACGTCGCCCGGTTCGAGGGCATACAGGGGCGGCATGGCGGGGATGTCGGTCACTTCCGGCTCGGGGATCGGGAACCCATGGGGGCAGCTCGAGGGGCGGTGGAGGGCCACGAACAGGCGGTCCTCGACTTCCTGGGGCAGCTCGTGCTCGAAACTGGGGGCCAACCGGTCGGCCTCGTTCCAGGCGTATCCCAGCATGTCGGACAGGAACCGCTCCACGATGCGGTGGCGGCGGATGACGGCCACGGCGGTGCGCCGGCCGGTGGCGGTGAGTTCCACGCCCCGGTAGCGGGTGTAGTCGACCAGGCCCCGTTCGGCCAGGCGCTTGACGACCGCCGTCATCGTTCCCGGCGTGACGCCGAGGCCGTCGGCCAGGTCACCGGTGTGGGCCGCAGTGGCGCCGTTACCCGCGGTGAGCCGGTAGATCGCCTTGAGCGTTTCCCGTTCGGACTTGGTAAGGGCGACATCCATGACTTCGGTCGCCGAAACAGTAAGTTTCAGGCAGCCAAAATGTCAAGTGCGCCCAACCCAACCTGGGGCTTTACCCCAGGTCGTCGACGCCGAGGTCCTCGGGCGGGTGCAGCTCCAGCGGCTCCCCGTACACCGTCATCCGCACCGAGGTTCCCCCGGTCGACGATGCGAACTCCACGTCGTCGACGAGGGTGCGAATGAGGGGGATGCCGAGACCCCGCTCGAAGTTGAGGCGTTCGGGATCGGTAACCGGCGGGTGGGTGGGCAGCGCGTCGAGGTCGAACCCGGGGCCCTGATCCTGGACGTTGACCTCCAGCTTCTCGTCGTCGTCCTGGATCAGGATCTGCACCCGGTCGCCGTCGTTACTGGAGGCCTCGATGGCATTGGTGCACGCCTCGGACACGGCCAGCTTGAGGTCGTCGATCCGGTCATCGGCCAGGTTCCGGCGAGACGATGCGATGGAGGAGACCACCAGCCGGGCGATGGCGATGTACTCCGGGCTGGCCGGGATTTCAAGCTCGAGGATCAACTCCATCGGAGGCGGCGGCACCGGAGGGAAAGAATCGGTTGTCCCGCCCTACCCTGCCACCGCCGCCGCCACGGAGTCGTGGATGGCGAACACCTTGGTAAGACCGGTGATCTCGAACACCTTGAGGATGCGCGGCTGGGTGCACACCAAACCGAGATCACCGTCGTGGCTACGCAGCCGCTTGAGCCCCCCGACCAGCACGCCGAGGCCGGTGGAGTCCAGGAAGTCAACCCCTTCGAGGTCGACGATGATCTGGTGACGTCCCTGGCTGACGAGCTCGACCAGCTTCTCACGCAGCCGCGGGGCGGTGTAGACGTCGACTTCCCCCTTCACCGCCAACACCGTGTACGGCGCGTGGTCGTCGTCGACCTCGAGACCTAGATCCATTCCCTGCCGTCCTCCTCAGCCAGATCGTTTCCGATACCCAAAGTTTGACCAAGCTACCGCGCCTGGGTCAGACACCCTCGCCGGCCAGGTAGCAGATGCGCCGGGCCACGTTCACGGCATGGTCACCGAGGCGTTCGTAGAACCGGGCGACCAGCGCCATGTCCATGGCCACCGGCACCCGCGTCTTGCCCGACGCCAGTTCGGCGGTCAGGGTCACGTGAAGCTCGTCCATCTCCTCGTCGCGGGTGTCGAGGCGGCCATGGCACAACGGATCGCGTTCGAACCAGCCGTCGGAAACGGCCCGCCACATCTCGACACCGACGCCGCCCATGCGGGCCACCAGCCCCCGGATGCGCGGCGTCAGATCTTCCGCCAGCCCGGGGAGGGCCCGCCGGGCGATGTGCTCCACCAGGTCGTGGCTGCGCTCCAGCTCCGGCACGATCCGCAGTACCGACAGCAGGAACCGCAGGTCGGTGGCGACCGGGTTCTGCAGTGCCAGCTCCTGGTTCACCAGCGTCTCCACGTCGACGTACAGCGAGTCGATCAGGAGGTCGCGCTCGACCACCAGCTGGGCGGCGTCACTGTCGCCCGACAGGAGGGCCTCGGTGGCGGCGGCGATCCCTTCGCCCACCAAGGCGAAGAGCTGGACCATCTTGTCATTGATCTCGTCAAGTTGGCGGTGATAGCGCTGCCGCAGCTCGGTCGGCGGCGTGGCGGCGGCGTCGGGCCCGACACGCGCCCCGGAGGCGGAGGCCATGGACGGAGGGTACCCCGAGCGACGGGGTCGCTAACGTTCCTAGCGGTCGGGGTCGAGGACCTCGAGGGTCCCGCCGTGGCGGACCTCGGAGCGCAGCCACAAGCCGTGCATGGCGATGACTGCGATCAGCAGCCCGCCGCCCACCGCGGCGAGGGCGGCGACCGAGTTGTGGCCCGCCTTGTGGGCCGGTGGGGTGGAGATCACGGCCGGGTCCGTCGTGCCGGGATCCGTCGCCGGTGGCTGGGTGTAGGGCAGCACCGGTTGGAACCCTGGGTCGACGCTGGTCGGCGCCGTCGGGGACAGGGTGACGCCACCGCCGACGGTCGGGCTGGCCTTGAGCGAGGTGTGGCCCGACGGCGGCTTGGCAGAGTTCAGGACCGGCGGCAGCGTGCCCGTTCCCCCACCTGGCTTGGTCGTGCTAGTGGTGGTCGTCGGGTTGCTGGCCGTGTTGGTCAGCTTCACCGACGCCGGCGCGGCCGTCGTGTCGCTGGCCACGGTGCCCTTGTAGTCGGCGCCATAGCGCAGCGCCCGGACGGAGTACACGTACGTGCCGTCCTTGGTGGGGGCATCGGTGTACGTCGTCGTCGTGGACGGCGTGACGTTCACGTGGGCGATCGACGTCGTGTCCCGGAACACCTCGTAGCTCACGATGTCCGGCTCCGGATTGGGATCCCAGGT
>DATARN010000015.1:0-29124 GCA_036264135.1 Acidimicrobiales bacterium | reverse complement strand
AACGTCTCGGCCTGCTGATGGGCCTCCTTCAAGATCCGGGAAGCGTTCTCCTGGGCCTTGGCCTTGATGTCCGCCGCCGCCTCGTGGGCGATCTTCAAGATGTGGGCCGTTTCTTCCCCGACCGCCCCGAACAGCGTCTCCTCGTCGAAGGAGGGATGGGCGGCGCGGTACTCGGCGTCCCGACGGGCATCCTCCAGCGCCGACTGCCGTTCGTGGAGCGCCACGATCTCGGCGGCCACCTTCACCAGGAAGTTCCGGACCTCCTCGGGATCGAACCCGCGGCGAGCCGGAGAGAAATTCTGCTGGGCGATGAGGTCCGCAGACAGAGACCCCTCCACATTCACCATGGACTGAGCGTACGACTCACGCCCTCCCAGGTGAGGGACCGTCGGGCCGATCTAGTGATGGCCACCCAGGATGTTGTTGAGGGCGTTGATCAGCGGGTCAAGGAGGGGATTCAGCAAGCCCCCCAGGATTCCCGGCGGGGACTGCGACGGGGCGGGGATCGTCAGCGGGTTGGTAGTCGGCGTGGGGGTAGCCGGCGGGACGGTGACACGGGGGGCGGTCGTTGCCGGCGGCGTCGTCGAGCGGGTGGGCGGCCGGGTGGTCGGGGTGGTGGCGATGGTCGGCGGCGGCCCGATGGCGAGTTGTGAGGGCGGTGCGCCCGTGATGGGAAGCGACGCCCGTCCGATAGCGCCGAGGAGGTCGTTCAACACGCCCGTCAGGTCGGACACGCCCTGGTCCAGTGCCACAAAGCCCCAGTTGGCACCCTGGGCGTGGAACAGCAGCTCGTCATTCAAGCGGTTGATCAGGCTCCCGCCGTTGGCCCGGAGGGCGATGACCGAGGCGATCAGATAGTCCCCCGGTTTGGCGGCCGGCGAACCGGCGAGGGGCTGGGCGTGCTGGGCGGCGGAGAAGGCGGCCACGAAGTCCGGGCGGCTGTTCAGAGCAGGGACGAGTTGCTGGTAGAACGATGGATCGCTGCCCTCGGTGGCGGACAACTGGGCGTTGAAGCCGTTCGCCGCCGCCGCCAGTTGGTCGGAGACGCTCATCGCCGATCCGAGGTACAGGCGATCCCAGGCGTCGTCTGCCTGGTACTGCAGGGGCCCGGCGGTCACCGGCAGGCGGGTGTCAGGGGTGAGGGTGACCTGCCGGGGGGCGGCGATGGACACCGCCGGGTTACCAGTGATGTCGAGCTGGGACACGGCAGTGTACACCTTCGCCGTCAGGTTGGCGGTGGCCGAGCCGACCGCCAGCTGCGCCACGCCCTTGGGCACGACAAGGGTGCCGCGCTGCGCCGCGACGCTGATCCCGGCCCCGCTCGGCTGGACCAGGATGGAGCCGCCGTTCAAATGGGGAGTGGCGTCGACGACGAGGTCGGCGCCGCTGCGCAGGTGCAGCACACCGCCGTGCAGGTTGACCACGGCCTCGCCGGAAGCGACCTGCACCCGGTCGCCGGCGTGTAGGTCGGCACCACTGGTCGCCTTCTGCGGACTGCCGTGCAGCCGGGTCAAGGTGCTGTCGCCGGTCACGGTGAGTCGCCCCAGTCCGCTGTGGGTCCGCCCGCACGCCGCCAGCCCGATCGGGATCAGGCACGCCAGAACCACCACGCCGATCCGACGCGGCGTCATCAGTTGTCCACGCTCTGCTTCCGCCGCTGTTGCACCTCGTCGATCGCCGGTTCCAGGACTTCCGGTTCGACGTCGGGCGGAAGCGGCAGCACGATGGTGAACGTCGAGCCGCGGCCGGCGAAGGAACTGCATCGCACCGTGCCGCCATGGCCTTCGACCACCCGCTGCACCAGGCTGAGACCGAGGCCGAGACCGCCGAACTGGCGGGTGTCGGAGCTGTCGCCTTGGACGAATTCACTGAAGGCCGACGCCTGCTCCTCCGGCGTCATCCCCTTGCCCCGGTCCATGACGGCGATCTCGAGCACGGGCACGCCGCCGCCGTTGGCCCCATTGCCACCCGTCGTCGGCCCGGACCCGAATCGGGCGAGGTCCTGGGGCGACCGGGATACGGCCACGGCCGCGGTCACCGTCACCTGGGCGCCCCCGAGCGAGAACTTGACCGCGTTGTCGATCAGCTCGTCGACGGCCAGGGCCAACCACCGCCGGTCGCCGTTGATCTCCGGGAGGTTCCGTGCAACCCGCCGGGTGATGCTGCTCGGGTCGGTGAGGCGTTCGTTCCACGGGGCCACGACGGCTTCGACGAGCTGGCGGACGTCGAGTGGCTCGGGCCGCAGGAGAACTCGCCCCGCCCCCGACGAGGCGAAGAACTCCAGCATCTCCACCACCCGTAGCAGCCGTTTGGCGGAGACCAGAATGTCCTCGTAGTAGAGCTGGGCCCGTTCCGCCGGCACCGACTTGCGGGACAGGAAGTCGGCGTAGCCCATGATGCCGGTGAGCGGGGTCCGCAACTCGTGCCCCACCCGGGAGAGGAACTCGGTCTTCATCCGCTCGACCTCCCGCTCCCGCCGGAGGTCACGCAGTACCAGCACCTGGCCGATGAGGTCGTTGCCCGGTCCCCGGAGGGCGCCCGTCGAGACGGCGACGGGGAACTCGCCGCCGTTGAGGTCGATGGCGGTCGCCAGCAGACCCCAGCGTGACGGGCTCGGCGTCCGTAGGCGGGGACCGAGCGTCGCGCCATCCTCGTTGACGAGCTTGACCACGTCGTCGACCGTTTCGCCGAGGGCCTTGGCGGCGGTGACCCCGGTCATCTCCTCGGCGGCCTGGTTGAAGTCGGTGATCCTTCCCTCGGCGTCGACCGCCACCAGGGCGTCACCCATGCCCGCGACGACAGCTTCCAGCCGGCTGCGCAGGCGTGTTTCGTCGTCCGCCGCCGCCGTGAGGGCGCGTGTCTGCTCCTCGATCGAATCGGCCATGGAATCGAACGCCGCCCCGAGGACGCCGACCTCGTCGTCGCTGGTGATGCCGACCCGCTCGCCCCGCCGGCCCTTCTGGATGCTTTGCGCCGCCAAGGTGAGACGCCGCAGCCCGGCGGTGATCCGGTCACCGATGACGACGGCCAGGCCGAGCGCGATCAGGGTGCCGCCGAGGGCGATGAGAAACAAGGTGCGGAACAGCCGGTCGCGCGTGGCCACCACGGCCGACGTCGGTGTGGAGACGACCAGGGCGCCGATGGGTTGGAGGTTGGCTTGCAGGATCGGCTGGGCGGCGACGTAACGGCTCCCGAGGATCCGGGTAAACGTCGAGCCGGACGACACCACCGCTGCACCGACGGAGCGAAGGCTCGGCACCGACGGCAATGGGCCGGCGCGGGCCAACACCTCGTTCTGGTTGACGACCGCGAGTGACGTGCTGTTGTCATCGGCCTGGCGCTCGGCGAGGTAGGCGTCGTCCAGGGGGCGGACCCGGACCATGACGGCGAGGGGGACATCGACGGTTGGGCAGAGAGTCCAGGCCGCCACGGCGACGATCCGCGAGCCGATGATGTAGAGCGACCCCGTACCGGACGGGGCCCCGCAGTCCGCCTGTGCGACCGGCTCGCCGGAAACGGTCGTGGCGATGGGCTGGTCCACCGCGACCTCGGCGACGATACGACTGCCGCTGGTCGGCCCAGCGCCCGGCGCTCCGGATGATGTCGGCACCAGTACCTCGAATCCACCGACAGGGTAGACCCCGTGGAGGGCGGAAAGGAGCGCCGTCAGCTGGTCCGTGGATAGGCCCTGCTTGGCGAAGAGGAACGTCCCGGCCAGGTGGGCGGTGGGAATCTCGCTCTGGAAGCTCTTGGTCGCCAGGTTGGCCTCGGTGTTGGCCCGGGACTGGAGACGGTTGAGCTCCTCGCGCTCGACCGAGGACGACAGGACGGCGGAGAGGGCCACCGCCAAGACGAGGACCACGAGAAGGAGGGTGCCGGCGGCACTGGCCGCCACCCGAGCGGCAACCGAACGGCGGCTGGCCACCAGCAGGGCGGCGCCGATCAGGATGCTTCCCGCCGCCAGTGCCGCGTCCGACGCCCGACCGGCGCCGATCGCCTCCAGAACGGCGGCGATCGTGGATCCCACCAGGCCGGCCCACAGGAGTTGCCGGGCCACGCCTCGCTCGTCGCGCCACATCGCCGAGCCGATGGCCAGGGCGACGATCCCCGCCATCCGCAGGGCGATGATGCCGCCCTCCAGGTTGCCGTTCACCAGCAAGGAGCCGTGCCCGAATGCCGCCAGCGCGGTGGCGAGGAACCCGATGGTGAGGGCCAGACGCTCAGGTGGGCGGCTGGCTGTCAACTCGTTGCGCAGCACCACCAGTGCCAGCCCTGCGGCCGCGACCAGGAAGGTGACGAATTCGGCGGCGAATTGCACCTGGGCGACGGTGGAGGTCATGGAAGAGGTTTGCTAACGGTTCGCGCTCGTGGCGTCATTATCGGCATTTGGGCGGAGATACCTGAGTCTGTCCCAACATTGTGTCCCGGATGTGGGACGGCCGCGGTCCCGGGACGAGTCAGCTGAGTTGAGCCGGCGCCGCCGGGACGCCGGAAAGGTCGCCACCCAGTGACTTTAAGGCGTTCAGGGCCTGCTCCAGTGTCGTCACTTCGATCACCTTGACGTGGGAGCCGGCGTGCTGCTGGGCCGTTGGACCCTCCCCCTTGGGGACGAGAAAGGCGACGGCTCCGGCATTGCGGACTGCCACCGCTTTCTGAGCGACCCCGCCGACGTCACCGACGGTGCCGTCAGGATTGATGGTGCCGGTGATGGCGATCTTTTTCCCGCCCGTTATGTCGCTCGTGCTGAGGTCGTCGATGATCCCGAGGGTGAAGGACAAGCCGGCAGATGGGCCGCCGATGTTGCCGGGGTCGATCTTCACGTCGATGGGCAGGTTGGGCTGTTCCTTGGTCGTGGTGGCGATGCCCAAGAAGGCGTGCGGGGTGGGTGTCGTGCTGTCGGCCGGGGCCAGGCCGAGGACCACCGTCTTGGTAACGGTGCGGGGCGGGGACGCCGTCTGCACGGTGAGGGTGACCTTGTCACCAGCGTGGTGCTGGTGGATATCGGTCACCAGCATGTCGTTGGACTTGACCGCCATGCCGTCAAAGGCGACGATCACGTCGCCGGGCACGAGGATGTGAGCGGCCGGCGAACTGGCGACCACGGCGTCGACTTCCGCCCCCAATCCGTTCTGGTTGACCTTGTATCCGAGACGGGTGAGGGCGACGACGACCGCAGTCTGGGTCGAGTTCTGCATCTCGACGGCGTTCAGCTGGTTGAGCTGGCTCGGCGGGGTGTTTCCGGTGAGCTGTTGCACCTTGAGGATCTGGACGTCGCTGTTCAGCTTGTCGGCGATCCACCCAAAGGGAGTGACGCCGAGGAGCGACACGGTGACCAGTAGAACCTTGCCCTTGTGGGTATGGAGCTTGTCGGGCGGGACAGTGATGTACTGCTGAACCGGCACAGCGTCGCCGGGTGCGATGGCGGCATAACTCGACGTGAAGTGGTTGGCGATGACATATGCGAGGGTCAGGACGACGAGGACGATCGCAATGGTGGGAACCAGCCAGCGGCGCCGGCGGGGCGGTCCGGTCGACGCGATCGCGCCAAAGTCGTCCGGTACCATCGGATCGGTGGTGGTCACGTTCGGGTGTCACCTTCTTATCGCGCCAGCCCGAACACGACCCGTGCACAGGCAGAAACCCGGCACAGCCTGCCATGAGCCGGGGAGGTAGCGATGGCAGCCGATCCCAGCGTGGCTGACGACCCGCACGACGACAACGTGACGGCTCCGGTTCCCGTCGTGCCGGCCGCGGATAGCAAGCCACGCCCACCACCACGGCCTCGGACCGGGCGGGGGAAACACCGGTCATCAAAGGCCAAAAACAGGGCAAAGTCCACCGCTAAGGCCGCCAGCCCCAACACCCCCAGCCGCCAGTCCCAACGGGCACCGGCCGCGTCCTTCGAAACGCCGCTGGCCCAGCCGCAACACTCGGCGCCGACCGCCGAGCCTGAGGCCGACGCCGCGCCTCAGGGCGACGCGCCTTACGAGCCGCAGCACTTCCCGCGCCTGCAATCGGTGCCGTCCCTTCCCGAGGCGGTAAACGCCCCGGAGTCGGATGTCCCGGCCGAGGCGGTGGCGGAACCCGTACCGGAGCCGGCACGACTAGCGTCCGCCGTCGCCGAAACTCTCACCGAGCCGGCGCATGAGCCCGCGCCGGAACCAGAGGCCGCCGTTTCCACCGCCGAAGCGCCACCACCCGAACCCGCAGTCGTCGCTCCGTCCGCCGAGATCCAGGCGACACCCCCAGCAACCATCGTTCTCGCCGCGCCCCTGGTTGAACCCGCCCATATCGTCCCCGAGGCGCCCGTCCAGGAGCCACCGAATCTCCTCGCCGAACCCCCGGCCCCAGAACCGCCGGCGGCCAGTCCCGAGACGCCACCACCGCCGGTTGTCGAACAACCGGCGCTGGTGGCGGACCAACGGTTCTTCGGTCCGGAACCGGGCGAGGGTTCCATTTCCGAGGTGGCGCCGCTGCGTGAACCGTCGGCGCCGCCGAGCGAGGGGGGGCGTACGGACATGTTCGCCGTCCCGTCCCTTTTACCCCGACCTGTAGCAACGCCGACGCCCAAGCCCGTACCGGTTGCCGCGCCGCCGGTCGTAGTTGAACCGGTGGCGCGAGCGGCGCCACCGCCCGACTTTGTCGCGCCGGAGACCCGCCCGGCGCCGCAGCCCATCCCGGCACCGGCCCGGCGCTCGGTGCCGCGGCGGCTGCGTGACCCGATCGGATGGTGGCGGCGGGTGCGAGCGGTCGTCGAACTCCTTGTCACGACGGTCGTGCTCGGCGTGCTGCTGGCGGGCATCCTGGCGGGGGCGATCACCGCGATCGTGCTCGCCCTGCAACACGCCCTGAATGGCTGACAAGACCGGCGACGTCGTCGTCCGGCGCCGGCGGGCGGCCCTGGCCGGGCACGAGGGCGATGAGGCAGCAGCCCGGCAGGGACTGGCCGACGAGGCCGGCGACGTGCGGGCCACCGCACTCGGGGCACTCGAACGGATGAGCCGGCTCGAGGGTTCGGACGTCGAGGCGGCGCTGACGGACCCGGACCCCGTTGTCCGGCGGCGGGCGGCGGAGGTGAGCGCCCCGATGCCGGCGCCCCGGGTGGCGGAACTGCTTGGTGACGCCGATCCGCTGGTCGTGGAGGCGGCGTGTTTCGCCCTCGGAGAACGGGCGGAGGGATCGGTGGTGCCCGCGCTCGCCGGCGTGGCCCGCGACCACCGAGACCCGTTGTGCCGAGAGGCGGCGGTGGCCGCCCTGGGCGCCATTGGGGACCGGGAGGGCCTGCCCGCGATCCTGGCGGCGCTGGACGACAAGCCGGCCATCCGCCGGCGGGCGGTGATCGCCCTGGCGCCGTTCGACGGGCCCGAAGTCACGGCGGCGCTGGCCAGAGCGGCCCAGGACCGGGACTGGCAGGTCCGGCAGGCGGCGGAGGACCTGGCTTAGCGGGCGGCGCCCATGAACATGACCTTGAGGGACTCGAAGGCCTCGAGGCAGCGGCCGGCGCCCAGCACGACGCACTCCAGCGGCGCCTCGACCAGATGGACGGGCACGGCGGTGTCCTCGGCCAGGCGGCGGTCCAGGCCTCGCAGCATGCCACCCCCGCCGACCAGGTGGATTCCCTGCAGGATGAGGTCCTGGGCCAGCTCGGGCGGCGCCATGCCCAGGCACTTGACGACTGAGTCGACGATGGCGCCGACTTGCTCCTCGATCGCCTCGCGAACCTCTTCGGGGGAAAGGATCACCGTTTTCGGTAGACCGCTCATCAGGTCCCGGCCGCGAACCTCGGCCTTCACCTCGTCGTCGAGGGGCCAGGCCGACCCGATGGCCATCTTGATTTCTTCCGCCGTGCGCTCGCCAACGGCGATGCCGTACTCCCGCCGCACGTAGGTCTGGATGGAGGCGTCGATGTCGAAGCCACCGACCCGGATGGCCTGCAGGGCCACGATGCCGCCAAGGGAGATGACCGCGGTCTCGGTGGTGCCCCCGCCGACGTCCACGATCATGTTGCCAAGCGGTTCGTGAATGGGGAGGCCGGCACCGATGGCGGCCGCCATGGGCTGCTCGATGAGGTAGGCCCCGGTGGCGCCGGCGCCCCGGGCCGCTTCCTCGACCGCCCGCCGTTCGACCTCGGTGATGGCCGACGGCACGCAGATGAGCACCCGGGGACGGTTGAATCGGGAGACGCCGGCGCGCTGCAGGAGCAGGCGGATCATGCGCTGGGTGATGTCGAAGTCGGTGATGGCGCCCTTGCGCAGGGGGCGCACGGCGACGATGTAGCCGGGCGTGCGGCCGATCATCTGCCACGCCTCCTGTCCCATGGCGAGCACGTCGTGGGAGCGCGAGTTCAGGGCGATGACGGTCGGCTCGTTCAGGACGATGCCGCGACCGCGGGCGTATACGAGGGTGTTCGCCGTTCCCAGGTCGATGGCGAGGTCCCTAGCCAGGACCGGCCTCCTGCTCGGGCGACGGCGCGGCGGTCCCGTCGCGGCCCGTCACATCGGTGTCGTCGGCGTCAAGCCCGGCGGCGGCCCCGAGCCGGCGGACCGCGCCACTGGCCGTGGCCGTCCGGCTGGTTGAGGCGGCGCTGACCGGCCGGGCGGAACGCACCGTGGGGCGGGAGGGATGGATGCCGCCGGCGCCGGGAGCGCGACCGCCGACGCCCGGCGCGGGACGACTCCCGTTGGCATCCGGCTCGAGGGCCTTCAACTCGCGACTGAACAGTTCGATGCCGGATTCGAGGGAGCGGGGACGGCGGTGGCGCAGCAAGACGAAGGCACTGACGACGGTGGCCACGGCGACGGCCCCGACGAGGTACAGCAGGTTGGAGAGGACCATCCCGGCGATCATGAGGGCACTGTTCCCTCTTCCTCGATAGTGGCAATGTCCGATGCGTCCGTGCCCCAGCCCACTCCACCTTCCCACGTCTCGCGCTTCCATATGGGGACGGTCGCCTTGAGGGTGTCGATGCACCACTCGGCGGCGTCGAACGCCATGCCCCGATGGGGCGAGGAAACCACGACCGCAACGGAGATGTCGCCGACGTTGAGCGAACCCAGCCGGTGCAGCAAGGCCACCCGGCCGAGGTCCGGCCAGCGGCGCCGGGCCTCGGCCGCAATGGCCGCCATGCGGGTGCGTCCCGCTTCCTCGTAGGCCTCGTACTCGAGCTCGGTGACGCCGGGCCGCCCGTCGGCGTGGTCTCGGACCGTTCCGCTGAACAGAACCTCAGCCCCGCAACCAGGCAGGATCGACCACTGCAGGGCGGCGTCGGTCGGCAGCGGCCGATCGGTCAAGGCGACCCAGTCATCGCCCTGGTCGGGAACATCCACAGGCTTACCCACAGCGCCAATGGTAAGGCCCGTAGCGGGCTCGCTGGTGACTGGCTGGTCGGCCATGTCGTTTTGCCGCGCGACATCAGGAGCGGAAGTGGCACCGATAACCTCCCGTCACGGTGGAGCCAGACGAAGGCATGGACGAGGACGAGCCGACCTTTCCCTGGCTGCCTCCTGACGACCGTCTGTGGCGGCACCCCTCGGAGGTCGCCGTCCGTCCCTCCACCTGGGAGGCGGGCGGTCGCCCGACCGGCACCGGTGCCGGCACCGGAATCGGGACCGGAACCATGCTGCGGGAGGCCGATCGCCGCTTGTGGACGGTCGCCTTGCTGGCCGGAGTCCTGGGCGCGGTCCTGGCGTCGGGCGCCGGCGTGGTCGTCGGCCAGTACCACCACAGCACGACGGTCGTCCGGCCGATCGAGCAGATCATCAGCCCGTCGAGCCCCGTGCTGACAGTCGCTGCCAGCAGCCCCAAGGACGCGGTCGTCGACATCGCCGAGCGCCTGCGCCCGACCATCGTGCAGCTGCTGGTGAACGGCAACGGCTCCAATGGCAGCGGCTCGGGCGTCATCTTTCGCAGTGACGGCTACATCCTGACGAACTCCCACGTGGTCGACGGGGCCCAGTCGGTGACCGCAGTCCTCTCCGACGGTCACAAGGTCGATTGCCGCCTGGTCGGTAGCGACCGGGCCACCGACATCGCCGTGGTGAAAATGAAGGACAACCGGTCCGATCAGGTGGCCACGCTCGGCTCGTCGACGCAGCTGCGGGTCGGCCAACTGGCCATCGCCATCGGTGACCCGCTCGGCCTCGCCGGCGGCCCCTCGGTGACCAGCGGAATCGTCAGCGCCACCGACCGCCAGGTGAGCTCCGGGAGCAGCGCCCCCTTGCTCGACATGATCCAGACCGACGCGGCGATCGAACCCGGCAGCAGCGGCGGGGCCCTGGTCGACGCCAACGGCATGGTGATCGGGATCACGACCGCCATCGCCCTTGGTGACCAGAGCGCGCAGACCGTCGGGTTCGCCACGCCGATCGAGCTGGCGCGCGATGTAGCCAACCAGATCTTGACCAACGGGAAGGTGACCCACACCTGGCTGGGGCTGGAAGGCGCCGACGTTGACGACTCGACGGCCAGACAGCTCCACATCAGCGGCGGCGCGGTTGTTTCCAACGTGGACAGCGATAGCCCGGCGCTGCGAGCGGGGGTGGCACCGACCGATGTGGTGACCGCCGTTGACATGCAGACCGTCAGCACCATGAATGCCTTGGAGATGAACATCCGGCTGCGCCGGCCGGGCGACCACGTCAGCCTCACCTTCATCCACGACGGGGTGGTGCACATCACCGACGTGCAGCTGCTCGAGCGGCCCTACACCGACTATCCGTAGCCTTCGCGGTGGGCTAGCGGTGGCGGCGCCGGCGGCGGGCCCGACCCAGGACGGCTGCGACGCCGGCGACGGCTCCCGCCAGCATGGCCAGCATCCCGCCGGCGGCCGCCACCAATGCCAGTTCCTGGCGCCGGCTGGGCGACAGGTCGCTCCAGTGGCTCCGGTCGTCACTCGAGACCAGCGCCTCCTCGTTGGACCGCTGGGGAACCCAGCCGGCGGCCCGCAACCGGTCGTTGGCGACGACCCAGGGATGAATCGAGTACGGCAGGGCCTCGGTGGGCGTCCCGGTCCGCAACACCCGCCACCCGACCGACGCCACCGTGCCGGCCAGGCGCCCCGGGAGACGCAGGCGGGCGACTCCGCCCACGATGGCCCGGGCCTGGTCATGGGTGAGCCACCCGTCAGGGGCGACGTTGTAGACCCCGACCAGCTGATGGTCCCAGGCGAAGACAACAGCGCCGGCCAGGTCTTCGACGTCGAGGAACTGCATGGGCCGGATCGACTCCTCGGCCTGGGGCGACCGCGTGCCGGCGAGCGCCTGGTAGAGCGCCGGGCTGGAGGAGCCGACGGTGACCGACGGGCGCAAGATGGCCACCTTGACGTCGGGATGCTGGTCGGCCCACTCGGCGACCATGCGCTCGGCCTCGGCCTTTTGCACCGCGTAGGCGAAGCCGGGGTTGGGACGCAGGGCGGCGTCCTCGGCGAGGGGGATGGGATTGTCCGGCCAGGCGCCGTAGACAGTGGCGCTGGAGACGTGCACGAGCCGGCGGACCCCGGCCCGTCCCGCCTCGTTCAGCACCCGGCGAAGGGCGGCCAGGTTGGGGAAGGGCACCCCGGGACTGGCCGGTCCCGGCTCGGAGTGCGACCACGCCAGGTGGATGACACTTTCCGCTCCCGCCATGGCGGCGCCCAGGCGGTCCGACGGGTCCCGGGCCAGGTCGATCACCCGTTTCTCGCTGTGGTCACCAGCCTCGCCACCGATTGGAACGGCGTCGACGGCGACGATCGGATCGGGGTAGGTGGCCAGCCGTCGCATGACCCGCTGGCCGACGAACCCTGCTGCTCCAGTAACGAGTACGGCGCTCACCGCCCTACCATGCCCTTATGAGCGACCCCGGTCCAATGGAGGGTGGCGGCCCCCTAGAAAAGGCCCTCCGCGATCTGGCACGGATGCTCACGTCGCAAGGTCCGATCAACTGGGAATTCGCCCGCCAACTGGCGTTGATGACGGCCAACGAGGGCGAGGCGGAGACCAATCCCGATCCTCTGGCCCGGGTCCGCCTGGAGGAGCTGCTCCGCGTGGCGGAGCTCCACGTCGAGCAGGCGACGGGGCTTCCGTTGTCCTCCAGCGGCGGTTTGTTGTCGGTTCTGGCAGTCACCCGCTCGGATTGGGCCCTGCGGACCCTCCAGGCGTGGAAGCCGCTGCTGGAGACGTTGGCCACCGCCTTGGCCCGATCGACGACCGACCAGGTGCTGCCCGACGAGCTCGGTCTCGACCCGATGGCGCGGCTTCTCGGCAACCTGCCCCAGGCGATGGGCCCGTTGCTGTTCGGGATCCAGGTCGGATCCATGGTGGGCCAGCTCGCCACCAGGGCACTCGGCCAGTACGACCTTCCCGTCCCTCGCCCTCCCGGAGACCAGCTGCTCATGGTGCCCGTCGCCATCGACGGCTTCGCCCAGGACTGGAGTTTGGCCACCGACGACGTGCGGTTGTGGGTGTGCCTGCACGAGGTTGCCCATCACGCCGTCCTGTCGAGACCGCACGTGCGGGCCCGGCTCGACGAGTTGATGACGAAGTACGTCAACGCCTTCCAACCTGATTCCACCGCCTTGGAGGACAGGTTGGCGGCGTTCGACCCCACCGACATGGCATCGCTGCAGCAGACCTTCTCCAATCCCGAGGTGCTCCTCGGCGAAATGGAGACCCCCGAGCAGCGCGAGATCATGGTCCCCCTCTCGGCGCTGCTTTCGGCGGTGGTCGGCTACGTCGACCATGTGATGGACACCGTGGGTCACCGTCTGATCGCGTCCTACGATCCGCTGACCGAGGCCATGCGCCGGCGGCGCCTGGACGGCGGCGAGGGGGCCCGTTTCGTGGCCCGATTGCTCGGGGTCTCCCTGGACAGCGCGGCCTACGAGCGGGGGACGGCGTTCGTGGCCGGGGTGCTGGAACGTTCGGGCGAGGAAGGCCTGGCCCGGTTGTGGCACTCGGCCAAGGAGCTGCCCACGCCGGCCGAGGTGGCGGCGCCCGGGTTGTGGCTGGCCCGCATCGACCTGCCCGACGACTGACCCGCCGTTGGGGGACCGTTCCCCCACTACGCCCCGCGCCATACGTGACACCAGCGCCGGCCATTCCCGACCTTGTGGCGACAAGGTGGTGGTATCCGCACACCAACACGCCGCAAGGTGGCAGGCAGCACGACGGTCAGTCGACAACGACGATCTGGTGCTGGCGGATCTCGCCGGCGGCCAGGTCGAGAAGGCCGGCGGTGCGGTGGGGCTGGGAGCGGCGCTCGGTTGGCGAGCCGGGATTGAAGAGTCGCTGGCCGTCCACCCCCTCGATGTCCAACGGGATGTGGCTGTGGCCGAACACCACCAGATCCGCATCGGGGAAGCGCCGGCGGAGGCGGCCGGCCCGGCCGGTCGACGGGCCACTGTCGTGGATCATGGCGATGCGGACGCCCTCGAGGTCGAGCGTCAGGGTGAGCGGGAGCCGGCCAGCGAGAGAGACGTCGTTGTTGCCGAGCACGGCGTAGGTGGGCGCCCTCGCCGAGAGGGTGTCCAGGACGGTCTCGTCCACGAGGTCGCCGGCGTGAAGGATGACATCCGCCCGGGTCAGGAGGCGGTCCACCGCCGGGGGGAGGCGGCGGGGTCGGCCAGCCCGCATATGCGTGTCGGCCAGGACGACGAGCCGCAGGCTCACTCCGCGGGAGGGTCGGCGGGCGGACGGGGCGGTTGGGCCAACGGGGCCACGATCGGCGGCGGGCCGGCCAGCGGCGGCGGGACCGGGCGGACGGGTTGGCCCAGGGGGGGCGGCCCGTCGATGGGCGGCGGGTAGGTCCCGAGTCGGGGCGGTGAGCTCATCCACGGCGCCTCGTCATCGACGACGCCGTCATAGAGCGCGCCGTCATAGGGTCCCCCGACCCTGGGCGCCCCGTCGTGGGGTGTGCCGCCGCCGGGCGGGGAGGCAGGGCCGGGCGGGTAGTCGTAGGCACCGTCGTACGGCGGCGCCGAGGTGGGCAGGACGTCGGTAGGGTCGGCGCCGGCGACTTGGTCAAACAGCACCGTTGGCCCGTACGGCGAAACCGGCCCGGCGCCAGTACCCGAGGCGCCAGCCGGCCCGCCACCGGCGCCAGCACCCGTCGTGCCAGCCGGACCGCCGCCGGCGCCAGCACCGGAGACAACCGCCCCCGGGCGGCCGCCCGCCGGACCGCGGCCGGCGCCAGGTCCCGAGAGACCACCCCGCGACCGGCCGCCGCTCCCCCGGTCGGCGGGATCGGCGGTCCAGTTCGGTCGGGTGCCGGCGTGGGCGGGGTCTGGGTCTGCCGCCGCCGCGCTGCGGCTGCCCACGGGCACTGTCGCCGCATCGGATGGGGACGCCCGGCGCAGACGGCGCGCCCGTGCCGGCGGGCGAACACCGGGCCACCAGTCGGGAAGGCGGCCCTGGCGGGCCAGGCGGGTTCCGATCACGTAGACGGCGGCGGCGAAGGCCGCGGCCAGGGTGATGATGGCGAAGCCCACCGGCAACGTCATGGCGATGAGCACGGGCAGCAGGCCCCCGAGCACCCAGACCAGCTGGAAGCCGGCCTCGAAGCGCCCGAACGCCCGGCCCTGCGTCGCGGCGGGGATGTGGCGCTGCACCAGGGCGTCGAAGGACAGCTTGGCGGCGCCGGCGGACAGACCGACGACGCCGGCGAGGAGGCCGGCGGCGGGACGACTGTGGACGGCGTTGAACAGCAGCGCCACGATCCCGGCGAGGGCCACCATGGTGGTGGAGCCGGCGAGGATCAGTTCTTCCCGCAACCGGGACCGCAGCCAGGGGGCGACGGCCGCGCCAACCAGGTTGCCGCCGATGCTGCCGGCCAAGACCACGCCGTACCACCAGGCCGGGGCGTGATCGTTGCGAAAACCGAAGGCGACGAGGAAGGTGAGGAAGCCCACGATGAGCCGCAGGGTGCCCATGGCAAAGGCCGCCACCTGGATGGCTCCTGGCGGCAGCGGCTTGACGACCGCATCTCCGGAGGACGCCCCCACTGCGTCTCCCGCCCCCGCCCCCCGCGCATCGGAAGTGACATCGGCGCCGCTCGGATGGGCGACCTGGAGGCGAAGGGCGGTGGCGGCACAGACCAGGAACAGCAGGGTGTCGAGGCGGAGGACCCACACCGCGCTGGCCAGCTTGAGAATGGCCACCCCGGGAATGGCGATCAGGAAGCCGGCCAGAGCGCCGCTCACCGCCAGCTTGGAGTTGGCCTCGACCAGGTCTTCGGGCCGCTCGACGGCGGCGGGGACGAGGGTGGCCTTGGCGACGGTGTAGCCCTTCGAGCCCACGAGGGTCAGGAAGGCGGCGGGGTAGAGGTAAAAGCTGTTGATGTAGCGGGCCATCAGGAAGCAGGCGACGGCCCGCCCGAGGGCGGTGGCGACGACCATGGCCCGCCGGCCGCCCGTGGTGCGATCGATGATCGGCCCGAGGAGGGGGGCGACCACTGCGAAGGGGGCAATGGTGACCAGCAACGTGAGGGCCACCCGACCTCGGGCGGCGTGGAGATTGGTGCTGAAGAAAATCGAGCCGGCCAGGGCCAGGGTGACGAGGGCGTCGCCGGCCAGTGAGAGCACGTGGGTGATGAGCAGCCGGCTGAACGGCGACGCCGAGAAGGCCTCCTGGCCGTGACGTTGGCGGTCGGTGCTCAGGCGAAAGGCGTTCCCGAAGGCTTCCGCCATCGCGGAGCCGGAGATGGGGGCATCCACTCCTTGTCAGCCTAAAGCGTTCAGACCGATCTTCAGGTGGCGAAAAAGGCCATAAACCGGGCCTTAACCATCAACGGGATTGCGCCGATGACGCAAGCATGTCGAACCTGTGGAAAGCCCTCCGCGACGTGTCCCGAGATGGCGAACCGACGGTTGGCTTCGAGCCGTCGGCCCAAGGTGCCCGGGCAGACGGTTCGGGGTTGGCATCGGCCCTGTCGGACCTGGCCACTTCGCCACCACCGCTCCCGGGCACCGACGCCGCGCAACCGGGCCCCCCGGCGCCTCCGGCCATCCGCCCGCCGGTACCACGGAGGCCGCGGCCGCTCACCGGAGCGCCGGCGACCGGCGCGCAGTCAGAGGAACCCGTCCGCCCCGTCCCGTCGTCCTCACCACGGCGCTGGGCTCCGGCGGGAACGCCCCTGCAGTTCGACCCCCCGACCATCTCGGCCCCGAAGCGCCCGACCAGCACGGGGGGCCCAGCCGGCACCGGACGCCCCACCTGGAGCCGCCCAACCAGCCGCCCAACCAGCACGGATAGCCTCAACGACACCTACCGCCCCGACGCCTACCGCCCCGCCGACGCCACTGAAGTGAGCTTAACGAACAGCCCCTTTGCGCGCGTTCCCACCGGCCCGGCGCCGGCCACCTCCCCCCTGACCAACCTGCCCAACGCCCTTCACGCCTTCACTCCCGGCCCGCCGGAGACCCACCCGGCCGTGGTCGGGACCGCCCAGTGGCATCCCGGCGACGACGACGTCATGCCCAAGGATGGGCGGCGGGCCGTCAAGCCCCGGTTGCGCGACCGCTTCGGCCTGTAGCCGTCCCCCGCCGGCCCGCACCCATCCCAACCGGCCGCCCCCCGCCGGCTACACCCGCGACGCCTCGAATTTGTAGCCCAGCCCCCGGATGGTGGTGATCCGCCGCGGGATGGAGGGGTCGTCCTCGACCTTGGAGCGGAGCCGCTTGACGTGGACATCGAGGGTCTTGGTGTCGCCCACGTAATGGGGACCCCACACCCGGTCGATGAGGGTCTCACGGGTGAGAACCCGGCCGGCGTTGGTGAGGAGGATCTCGAGCAACTCGAATTCCTTCAAGGGCAGGGAAACGGAACGGTTGCGCACGTACACCTCGTGGCGCTCCGGATCGAGGCGGACGTCCCCCACCTCCAAGACGTCGTTGCCCGGGGGCGTCTCCTCGGGTGCCGGCGAGCGCCGCAGTACCGCCCGCATCCGGGCCACCAGCTCGCGCAGCCGGTACGGCTTGGTCACGTAGTCGTCGGCGCCCACTTCGAGGCCCACCACGGTGTCGATTTCGCCGCCCTTGGCGGTGACCATGATGATGGGCACCCGGGAGCGCGAGCGCAGCTCCCGGCACACGTCGATCCCCGACAGGCGGGGCAACATCACGTCGAGCAGGACCAGATCGGGGCGGACGGCATCGAAGACGTCGACCGCCTCGACCCCGTCACGGGCCACTTTGACCAGAAATCCCTCGCGCTTCAGCCCGACGACGAGGGCCTCGACAAAGGACTCCTCGTCTTCGACGACCAGCACGGTGGGCGGATCAGCCATCAATTGCCTCGCTTAGGCGTCGTCATGGGTGGATGGATCGGTGGTCGCGGCCGGGGGCGGGGCCCCGGTCGGCAGGCGGAGCCGGAAGGTCGAGCCCTCGCCCTCGCGGGACTCGACGGAGACCTCGCCGCCGTGGTTGCTGGCGACGTGGCGAACGATGGAGAGGCCGAGGCCGGTACCCCCGGTGTCGCGGGAGCGGGCCCGGTCGACCCGGTAGAAGCGTTCGAAGACCCGCTCCAGGTCCCGGGAAGGGATACCGATGCCGTGGTCGGCGACGGCCAGTTCCATCGTGTCGTCGCGGCAGCTGACGGTGACCTGGACGGCCGAGCCGTCCTCGGAGTACTTGATGGCGTTGTCGACCAGGTTGTGGACCGCCGAGACGAGCTGGCGGTGGTCGCCGTGCACGATCAGGCCGCGCGGCACGTCGCCCATTTCCAGGCGGATGGCCCGGTAGTCCGCCACCGGGCGCAGCCGGTCCACCGCCTCGCCCACGACCTGGTGAACCGTGACCGGTTCCCGGCTGGGCGACTCCTCGGCCTCGATTCGGGACAGGTCGAGCAGGTCCTCGATGATGCGACCCAGCCGCTCGGCCTCGGTCCGCATGCGATGCGAGAGGCGGGCGACCACGGCCGGGTCGTCCTCGCCCTCCAGGGTTTCCGCGACCAGGCTCAGCGCTCCCACCGGGGTCTTCAGCTCGTGGCTGATGTTGGCGACGAAGTCGCGGCGGATGGCCTCGAGGCGCCGGCGCTCGGAGACGTCCTCGATGATGGCCACCGCCCCGGCGGCGCCGGTGGCGTCGCGGAGCGGCCGGGCCCGGATGGCCAGGGTGCGACGGGGTGGGGAGAACAGCTCCAGCAGCTCCTCGTTGCTCTGGCCGGTCAAGGCGGCGGAGAGCAGCTCGCCGAGGGCCCGCTCGGCCAGCGCCTCGCCGTGGCGGGCGCCCACGAATCGGGCCGCCTGGGCGTTGCGGTAGACGACCGTGCCGGTGCGGTCGGCGATGACCACCCCCTCGGGGACGTGCGCCAGTGCCGCCATCAGGCGCGAGGAGGTGGCTTCCGCGGTGTCCAGCCGGGCCGTTGCCCGGTCGATGGCGCTCTCCAGGCGCTCCAGCATCTCCTCGACGGTGGCCGGTGGGGCCGTCCCCACCGCGCCGCCACCGGGAAAGGCGACGGGCCCCCCGTTGCCGTTGGTGGCGGCCAGGGGGGGCGCGCCACCGTCGAGCCGGGCCAGGGCCGCGGCGATGCGACGCAGGACGGCGGCGCGCACTAGGCCGCCTTCACGGACAGGCGGGAGGCGATGATTCGGGCGGCCACGGTCAGGACCAGCACCAGCACGATGAGGGTCAGGGCGGCCCCCCACGCTCGATTGATCGCCCCCACGAACGGCTGCTGCGCGTTGGCGAAGATCTGGAACGACAAGGTGGTGTTGCTGC
Organism: Acidimicrobiales bacterium; assembly: GCA_036264135.1. GTDB lineage: Bacteria > Actinomycetota > Acidimicrobiia > Acidimicrobiales > Palsa-688 > DATARN01. Next base: position 10,436 of record DATARN010000015.1, on the reverse strand, counting down.
CCTTGAAGGCGTTCCAGTTGGCGTGCAACTGCAGCGTGCCGATGGTGAACAGCAGCGGTGCCGTCTCCCCCGCCGCTCGGGCGACGGCCAGGAGGCAGCCGCTGGTGATGCCGGGAAGGGCGGCGGGGATGACCACGGTCAGCACGGTTCGCGACTTGCTGGTGCCCAAGGCGTAGGACGCCTCCCGCAGCTCACGGGGCACCAGGGTCAGCATCGACTCGGTGGCCCGGATGACGATGGGCAACATGAGGCAGGCCAGGGCCAGGGAGCCGCCGAGGCCGATCAGCTTGTGGGTCTTGATGGTGAAGGCGGTGAAGATGAACAGGCCCATCACGACCGAGGGCACGCCGGCCATGACGTCGCTCATGAAGCGCACCAGCCGCGACAGCCGGTTACCGGCGCCGTACTCGGTGATGTACACCGCGCCCAAGATGCCGAGGGGCACGGCCAGCACGGTGGCCCAGAAGGTGATGACGAGGGTGCCGACGACCGCCGGGCCCATCCCCGGCCCCTTGCGAATGGGCGGCGGGATGGGCTTGGTCAGGAACTTGAGGCCCACCGTCGAGCCGCCCTTGCGGATGACGTAGATCATCAGCAACACGAGCGGAAAGGCGGCGATGAGCACCGTCAGCACGATCGCCACGGTGGCCACGGAGTTCCGGACTCGGCGGCCGGTCGAGATCGACGACTGGGTGAGGCTGTCGCGCTCGGTCCCGGCAGGCGTGGGGGCGGTCATGGCTATGCGCTTCCCATGGCCTTTTCGGTCCGGGACACGAAGCTCCGGGCGATGATGTTGATCACGACGGTGATGGCGAAGAGCACCACGCCCAGGCCGATCAGCGCCGCCTGGAAGGTGCCGGACGACTCACCGAACTGGTTGGCGATCACCGCCGCCATGGCGTCGCCGGGATGGAACAGCGACAGCGTGATCGATGGGATGGACCCGATCACCAGCGCCACCGCGATCGTCTCCCCCATGGCCCGGCCCAGGCCCAGCATGACGGCCCCCACCACCCCGGAGCGGCCGTAGCCGAGGATGGCGGAGCGCATCATCTCCCAGCGGGTGGCGCCCAGCGCCAGCGTCCCCTCCTTCTGGGCCGACGGGACGGTGGCGAACACCTCCCGGGTGAGCGAGGTGATGATCGGCGTGATCATCATGGCCACGATCAGGCCGGCGGTGAAGAAGCTCTTGTTGGCCGAGCCCTTGAAGATCCGGTCGAGCAGGGGAATGCCGGAGAAGACGTTGTCGACATGGACGTAGAAGCGGCTGAGGGGGCCGGAGAGGGCCAGCAGGCCCCACAGCCCGAAGACCACCGAGGGCACGGCGGCCAGCAGGTCGATGAGGTAGACGACCGGCAGGCGCAGCCGCCGCGGCGCCACCTCGGTGAGGAACAGCGCCATACCCAGGCTGACCGGTATGGCCAGGACGAGGGCGATGAGCGAGATGCCCACCGTGCCGTAGATGAAGGCCAGACCCCCGAAGTGGGGATGGGTGGCGGTCGGATTCCAGTTACGGCTGGTGACGAAGGACAAGCCCTCGGAGCGGAAGGCAGGGAACGCCTTGTTGGTCGTGAAGATGGCGATCAGGGCCAGCACCGCCAGCACCAGGCCGCCGCACATCAGAGTGACGACCCGGAACGTGTTGTCCGCCAGGTGGGCGTGGCGGCCCGAGAGGGACGGCTCGGGAGGCGCCGGCGGCGGCGGGGTTTCGGGGCGGATCGCGGTCGTAGTCATCGGCGGTGGTCCCTGGCGCGAGTGGCGTGTCGGCGAGTGTTCATGTGACCCGGGAAGGCAAAAACCGAGGGTACCCCGAGGGGTAGTCGGCGGCCCGGACCCGGCGGGAGCGCCGGGTCCGGCCGTCGAGGTCAGGGTTAGGGGATGGTGAGGTTGTTCACCTGGCTCTGGGCCATGGTCAGCAGCGTGCCGGCGAGCGGCGCGTACTGCGCCGCCTTGGCGGCCCTGGTCTCACCGGTGGTCAGGGTGAAGCTGAGGAAGGCCTTCAGGGCCAGGCCGGCGGCGTGGTCGGTTTGCGTCTTGTAGGTGACGATCCACGTGGGCGCGGTGATGGGGTAGGCGCCGGGGGCGTGGACGTCGGTCGGGTCGTAGGTCAGGTCGGCCGCAGGGGTGACACCAGCAATGGCCTTGGAGGCGGCGTCAAGGGTGGGCGCCACCGCCTCGCCGGCATAGTTCTTGACCGAGGCGTACTTCAGGCCGGCCGCCACCGCGGTGGCGTAGTCGACGTAGCCGATGGCACCGTCGGTGCTCTGGACCGTCTGGGCCACGCCCGGGTTGCCGTTGCCGGTTGCGCCGCCCAGGGTGGTGGGGAAGGTCGTGGAGTTGCCGAAGGTCCAGTCCGTCGGGTCGACCTTGCCGAGATACAGGGTGAAGTTGTGGGTGGTCCCCGAGCCGTCGGAGCGGTGAACCGGGGTGATCTTGGTGCTGGGCAGGGTGACGCCGGAATTGTCGGCGGTGATGGCGGGATCGTTCCACGTGGTGATCTTGCCGGCGAAGATCTTGGCCAGCGTCGGACCGCTGAGCACCAGGGTCTTGGACACGCTCGCCAGGTTGTAGGAGACGGTGATGGGCCCGGCCACGGTCGGGAAGTACAGGACGGCCGATGCGCCCCCGTAGGGGGTGTAGTCCTTGATCGGGGCGTCGGTGCCGGCGAAGTTCACCAGCTTGTTCTGCAGGTCGGTCAGGCCCTTGCTGGAGCCGCCGCCGGCGTAGTTGACGGTGACATTGCCATAGACGCCGTGGAACTCCTGGATGTCTTCCTGGTCGAAGGCTTGCTGGAACGTCGATCCTGAGCCGTTGAGCGTGGCCGCGGGGACGGCGATGGTCGTGGTCGTGGACCCGTTGTTTGTGGTCGTCGACGAGGATGAATTTTTGCTCGACCCGCAGGCTCCCGCGGCCAATGTCAACGCGGCCAAGGCGGCCACGGCCATCAGCGGGCGGCGGCGCTTACCGGGCATATATGAGCTCATTCACGATCCTCCAGAGAACAGAAGTCAGTATTTGGACAGCGTGAACCCTAGGAACCACCGGTAAAGGCGCAGCAAGGCCCGGGTGAACGTAGGGTAAACACCGACTGAACATCGGGTGTCAGGCGGGACGAGGCGCCGGTCCACACCGTGGCGGCGCGCTTGTATGGACGCTACCGCCGCGAAATGATGGGAAGACATGTCCGACGACACCACCGTCATCGAGTCCTCCGCCCCCAGCTCGGGCCTCAGCCGCCGGCCCGAAGTGGCGGCAGGACGGGAGGCCACGCCGCCCGGAGAGCAGGGCGAACCGGTTTTCACCGTCAAGGACCTGAAGTTTTTTTACGGCTCCTACATGGCGCTGACGAACGTGACCATGAACATCTGGCCGCGCGAGGTAACGGCGCTGATCGGTCCTTCGGGATGCGGCAAAAGCACGCTGCTGCGCTGCTTCAACCGGATGAACGATTTGATTCCCGGTACCCATATCGAGGGCCAGATCCTGTTCCGGGGCGAGGATCTGTATGGGCCGAAGGTGGATGCCATCGAAGTCCGGCGGCGCATCGGGATGGTGTTCCAGAAACCGAACCCTTTTCCCAAGTCGATTTTCGACAATGTGGCCTTCGGGCCGAAGGTGAATGGGTTCCCCCGCAACGAGATCAGCGACGTGGTCGAGGAGTCGCTGCACCGCGCCGCCCTCTGGGACGAGGTCAAGGACAAGCTGAAGCAGAGCGCCTTTGCCCTCTCCGGCGGCCAGCAGCAGCGGCTGTGCATCGCCCGGGCCATCGCCGTCAAGCCGTCGGTGATCCTCATGGACGAGCCGGCGTCCGCCCTCGACCCGATCGCCACGTTGCGCATCGAGGAGCTGATGTCCGAGCTCAAGAAGCTCTACACCATCGTGGTGGTGACCCACAACATGCAGCAGGCGGCCCGGGTGGCGGACCGCACGGCGTTCTTCACCGCTGAGGTGGACGAGAAGCAGGTCCGCCACGGCACGCTGGTCGAGTACGACCGCACCGACAAGCTGTTCACCACGCCGCGCGACAAGCGCACCGACGACTACATCACCGGGCGGTTCGGCTAAGGGTCGGGGAAAGGGGGCCGGGTGGGCTCCTAGTGCGGTTCCCGAGCCTCGGGTTGTTGCGAGAAGTCGAGGACCGCGGCGGGGAGCGGGCCGTCAACCAGCTCGGCCAGGGTGACGTGCTCAAGGACGCTGCGGAGGCTGGCCCGCACCGCGATCCACACCTCGGACAGCTGGGCCGCCGAGCCTTCGTAGCCGATGGTGTCGGGCCGCTGACCCCGGACGTTGGCCAAGGGGCCGTCGACCGCCCGGATGATGTCCGCCAAGGTGATCTCGCTCGGCGCTCGGGCCAGCCAGTAGCCGCCATCGGCGCCGCGCTGCGACAGCAGGAGGCCGGCGTGGCGCAGCTCCGACAGGATGTTCTCCAGGAACTTGGCGGGAATCTGTTGGGCTTGGGCCAGCCGCTCACCTTTCACCGGGCCGGCGCCGGCGGCCGCCAGCTCCGCCAGGGCGCGGATGGCGTAGTCCGCCCGGGCCGAGATCTGCATTAGTGGCGGGGCGGAACGTAGGTCGCGTCGGTGAACTTGCCCTTCTTCGACCCGAGCACCCACGTCGAGCCCTTGGCCTGGCGGGGAGCGGGGCCCAGGTCGATGCGGTCCTCGTCGGCCAGGGCGACCAGGATCTCGGGGATCACGTCGCCGTGGGTGCACAACGCCACGTGGCTGTCGTGCAGTGAGCGCACCAGTTCCACCGCGTCGAGACCCGCCCCTTCGGCCAGCTCCTCGACCGTCTCCACCTTCAGGCCCAGCTCGTCGGCCAGCGGCTTGACCGTCTCGATGCAGCGCCGGTAGGGGCTGGACAGCACCCGGGAGGGCGCCCACGGCTCGAGCTGGGTGACCAGCGCCTTGGCCTGCCGGCGCCCCTTGGCCGACAGGGGTCGCAACCGGTCGTCACCGGACCAGTCCTTGCGGTTCCCCGCGTGGGCGTGGCGAATGAGCAGCAGGGTCACGCCGGTAGTCTTACATTCAGATTGACTGGCCCCGACCTCGGTGAGCTTTTGGCGGGCTTGACCGTTGTGCCCGCCGACCCGCCCGCCGGGATCGGCTCGGGGGAGGCGCCTACACTGGCCCGGCGATGAGCACCACGACCGGCGACGGATTCGAGACGGTCGTGCTGCCGAGCGACCGGGTGCTGCTGCCTCCGCCCCCGCCCCCCCGGCCGGGGAAGGCCCACGCCGCCTGGCGGCCCCCGCTCGGTCCGGTTCGCCGCACCGTCCGGGAAATTGGCTTCAACCTGATCACCGCCGGCGTGGTGGTCCTGCTGTTCGTCGCCTACCAGCTGTGGGGCACCGGCCTGGCCGAGGCCAAGAGCCAGAACCAGCTGGCCAAGCAGTACCACACGCCGCTCACGACGGCGCCGGCGGCGCCGACGGGCGACAACTCCGTGGTCGGGGCGCCGGCGGCGCCCACCTTCGGGCCGGCGGTGGGCTCGGCCGTCGCCCACATGTCCATTCCCAAGATCGGCCTCGACAAGTTCGTCGTGGAGGGGGTCACCGACGAGGCGCTGCGCGAGGGGCCGGGCCACTACCCCGGGACCCCGATGCCGGGCGAACCGGGCAATGTCGCCATCGCCGGCCACCGCACGACCTTCGGCGCCCCCTTCTTCGACCTCGACAAGCTGGCGACGGGCGACCTGATCGAGCTGAAGACCAGGACCGGTGGCGACTTCTTCTACAAGGTGGCGCAGACGATGGTCGTCAAGCCGAGCGACGTGGGCGTGATCGCCCCGACGCAGGACAACCGCCTCACCCTCACCACCTGCAACCCCCGGTTCCAGGCGACCACCCGGCTCATCGTGGTCGCGGTGTTGACCACCCCGCCGGTGACCCCGCCGGTGACCCTGGCGCCGCCGGTCGTGATCCGATCGGTCAACCTGGGGTCGGGCAACGGCAACGCCTGGACGCCGATCCTGCTCTACGGCCTGGCCGCCCTCGCCCTGTGGGTCGGGGTGCGACTCTTCAACGCCCGCCTGCGCCGCTGGCGCTGGGTCCCCTTCGCGGTCGGGATCCCACTGTGCTGCGTGCCTCTGTGGTTCGTGTTCGAGAACTCCATCCGGCTGCTGCCGAACAACATCTGACGCCGTCGGCCGGCTACGTCGCCGGGAGGCCGAGGGCGGCGGGAAGGGCGTCGAGCACCGGTTGGTCCCGCTCGTAGGAGAGCATCTGGCGGGCCCGGTCGAAGATGAGCCACCGGGCGGCGTCGACCTCGTGGCTGGCCATCAGCTCGCCCGACACCGGCGTCATGGCCCAGTAGCGGACCACCTTGGGTTTGGCGTAGCGGTCCAGGTAGCGGGTGCTCGGCAGCTCGGTCCCCAGTTCGCAGACGAGCGAGGTCTCCTCCCACACCTCGCGGAGGGCGCACTCCTCGTCGGACTCGCCCTTCTCCGCCTTGCCCTTGGGAAAGGTCCAGTCGTCGTACGCCGGCCGGTGGACCAGCACCACGTCAACGGTTCCGGGGAGCCACGCCGACGGCCGCCAGATGACCCCGCCGGCGGCCCGGACGGCGTCGTCTGGGCTCACCCGACTCCCCGGCCGAGGGTGTTCAGGGCGTCGGGTTCGCGCCGGTTGCGGGCCCGTTCCACCGCCTGCTCCTGCAGGTAGTGCTGGGCGTTGAAGCCCCGTTCCGAGGGCACCTTGACCCAGGTACCGTCGCCCCGCAACTCCCACGCCAGGGTGTCGTCGGACAACTCGACCGCCAGGATCTCCCGCAGCCGTCGGCAGCCCTCCCCGTCGGTGAGGGGCACGATCACCTCGACGCGGCGGTCAAGGTTGCGGGGCATCATGTCGGCCGAGCCGATGTAGAACTGGCCGCCCGGGGGAACGGCGGCGACGATCGCCGGATCGGCTCCGCCGCCGTCCCCGCCGGCGCCCGCCGCCCCGTCGGGCGAGCCGCCGAAGAAGTAGATGCGGGAGTGCTCGAGCCAGCGGCCGACGATGCTGCGGACCTCGATGTTCTCCGACAGGCCGGGGACGCCGGGCCGCAGGCAGCAGATGCCCCGGATGATGAGGTTGATCCGCACCCCGGCCTGCGAGGCGGCGTACAGGGCGTCGATGATGCCCGGGTCGACCAGGTTGTTCATCTTCCAGATCAGCCGGCCCGCCGCCCCCCGGGTGACCTCCCGCTCGATCCGGGCGATCATGGCGGCGCGCAGCGACAGGGGCGCCACCAGGATGCGGCGGTAGTCGGTGCGCCGGCTGTAGCCGGTGATGAAGTTGAACAGGTCGGTGAGGTCGGCGCCGACCTCGGGATCGGCCGTCAGCAGCCCGAGGTCCTCGTACATGCGGGCCGTCTGCGAGTTGTAGTTGCCGGTGCCGATGTGGCAGTAGCGGCGGATGCCGTCCTCCTCCTGGCGCACGACCAGCGCCGTCTTGGAGTGGGTCTTCAGCCCGAGCAGCCCGTAGACGACGTGCACGCCGGCCTGCTCCAGTTGGCGGGCCCACTGCACGTTGGCCGCCTCGTCGCCGCGGGCCTTCAGTTCGACCAGGGCCGCCACCTGCGTGCCTCGCTCCGCCGCCCGGATCAGGGCCTTGACGATCGGGCTGTCCCCCGAGGTGCGGTACAGCGTCTGCTTGATGGCCAGCACGTTGGGGTCATGCGACGCCTGCTTGATGAAGGCCTCGACCGACATGGCAAAGCTGTCGTACGGGTGGTGCAGCAGGATGTCGCCCTGGCGGATGGCCTGGAAGATGTCGACCGGCTCGTCGCCCGCCGACGCCAGCCGGGCCGGGGTGACCGGCACGAACGGCTCGTCCTTCAGATCGGGCCGGTCCAAGGCATGGACCGCCCAGAGCCCGGACATGTCGAGGGGCCCCTTGATGACATATACGTCGTCGTCGGCCAGGTCGAGTTCCCGGCACAGCAACTGGCGCACCTCGTCGGTCATGGCCTCGTCGGTCTCGAGCCGCACCGCCCGGCCGAAGCGCCGCCGCCGCAATTCCATCTCGACGGCCTCCAGCAGGTCGTCGGCCTCCTCCTCTTCCAGGGTGAGGTCGGCGTTGCGGGTCACCCGGAAGGGATGGTGGCTCTCGATGGTCATCCCGGGGAACAACGCCCCGAGGTGGGCGGCGATGACCCGATCGAGGGGCACAAAGCGCTCCCCGTCGGGGGTGACAACGAAACCGGGCAGAAGGGGCGGCACCTTGAGGCGGGCGAAGCGACGCTCATTGGTGACCGGGTCGGAGACGATCACCGCCAGGTTCAGGGACAGGTTGGAGATGTACGGGAAGGGGTGGCCGGGGTCGACCGCCAGCGGGGTCAGCACCGGGAAGATCCGCTCCTGGAAGACCTCCTCGATGTAGGCCCGCTCCTCGTCGGTCAGCGACTCCCACGTGGCCAGGCGTATGCCGTGCTCGCCGAGGGCGGGCGCGATCTCATCGAGGAACACTTGCACCCGCCGCGCCACCAAGGCCTCCGCCTCCCGGCGGATGGCCCGCAGCTGATCGCCGGGCGACAAGCCGGCCGGGTCGGTGCCGGGCAGGCCGGCCGCCAACTGGTCCTTCAGCCCGGCCACGCGGACCTCGAAGAACTCGTCCAGCAGGCCCTGGACGATGGCGAGGAACTTGGCCCGCTCGAGCAGCGGGACGCCGGGATCCTCGGCGATGGTCAGGACACGGCTGTAGTAGTCGAGGGTGGAGAGCTCACGGTTGATGTAACGGCGCCGCTGGTCCTCGACAGCGCCCGCCGTGGGGAGCGCCACCCCGTCGGTCGGGGCGTCGATGACGGCAATGCCGAGGCGAGCCGCCGAGGCCGCGGCCAACTCCCCGGCGTCGACGGGTTCGTCGGCGTGGGTGGTCGCCATAGGTGGCACGGTAGTCCTCGGACCGCGGCGTCGCGGCCCGGCGACTTACTCGGCGATGTCCTCTTCAGGCAGCCCGAGATCCCACTCCAGGAGCAGGTTCTCCCGCTCGGCGTCGCGCACGACGCGCTCCCGGTTGCGGCGGAACTGGGGGTCGTGCGGAGGCAGCAGCACCAGCCGGGCCAGGGCCCGCTGGCGGAAGTCCTCGATCAGGTTGCGGTCGCCGAAGTCGGAGTCGACCCGCCAGTGGGGCGCCACCGGCCCCAGGTACATGATGCGGACGCTGCCGCGCGGTGGCTGGGGCTGCTCTTCGGCGCGCTGGGGGTCGGACATCGGGGACAGGCTACCGGGCGACCGATTCAGGGCGTCTCGATCGCGGGCACGGAACCGAGGGTGACGGTAGTGGTCTTGGTCGCCGGGCCCCGCACGTAGGTCACGCTGACCTTGTCGCCGGGCTGGTGGCCCCGGATCAGAGTGACCAGTTGGCTGCTGCCCGTCACCGCCTTGCCGTCGAAGCTGGTGATCACATCGTTGGCCTGGAGGCCGGCCTTGGCCGCCGGCCCGCCGGCGGCCACCGACGCCAGGAAGCCGCCCGTGTCGGTGGCGACGCCCAACCGGGCGGCGATCTGGGACGTCATGTCCTCCACGCCGGCACCGATGAAGCCGGGGTTGCGGTTGATGCCCTTGGCCAGGTCGGGGATGAGCGGCTTGATGTTGTTCACGGCGATGGCGAAGCCCAGGTTCTGGGCCAGCTCCTGGGAGTTGGCGGCCTGGATGACCAGGGTGTTCATACCCACCACCTCGCCGGCGGAGTTGACCAGGGGGCCGCCGGAGTTCCCGGGGTTGATGGCGGCGTCGGTCTGGATGAGGTTCTGGGGCTGGCGGGGATCGGGCAGGCTGCGGCCGAGGGCGGAGATGATGCCGGCGGTCACCGTCGGGCCGCCCGGCAGGTTGAGGGCGTTGCCGATGGCGACCACGTCGTCGCCGACCTGCGACTTGGACGAGTCGCCGAGGGTCACAGTGGGCAGCCCGGTCACGTCCTGGACCCGCAGCACGGCGACGTCGTTGGTGGCGTCGTGGCCGAGCAGGGTGGCGGGGCGGGCGGTGGTGGAGTTGAACAGGGTGACGGTGATCGTGGTCGACCCCTCGATGACGTGGTTGTTGGTGACCACCTCGCCGTCGGAGGTGATGATCATTCCCGTCCCCGCCCCGAGGTTGGTCCGGATGGAGACCACCGCGTCCTGGACCTTGGCCAGCACCTGCTGGACCGTCGCCGGGTGGGTGATGACGCTGGTGTTGGGCCCGACGACCTGGCGCAGCACGGTCGTCTGGTGACCCCGGCCGACGACGACGGCCACGACGCCGCCGCCCAGCAGCGCGCCGATGAGGGCGGCGACGAGGGCGACCACCAGCCAGCGGGGCGCCGGAGGGGTCCCCGGTGCCGGCGTCGCGGCCGGCGGCGGGTAGGGGTAGGCGAACGCCGGCGCACCCGCCGGCGGCGGGTGGGCGAAGAACTGGGCGGCGGTAGCATCCCCCTTCACCGGCCGAGGCGGACGGGCGGTGGGCGAGTTGGGAACCGT
>DATARN010000229.1:0-3777 GCA_036264135.1 Acidimicrobiales bacterium | reverse complement strand
GGAGCGAGACCATGTAGGCTCCGTGGTCTTGGCCGGTTTCTTGGCGATCCTCCTCGGCGTGTTGTTGCCGGTCGTCTCCGGTCGTCGGGCGTTCTTGTGAAGAGATGACCACCCAGAGACCACGTGCGTGACAACGGGCCCAATCGCCTGATCGTCATCGACGACGACGCCCTGCTGGCCCAATTGCTGGCGATCGAGCTGGGCGCGGAGGGCCTCGATGTCGAGATCGCAGCCGGGCCCACCGTGGAATCGGTCCTCCAACAGGTGCGCACCTTGGCGCCCGTGGTCGTCTTGCTCGACTTGAACCTTGGGCCGCCGCTCGGATCGGGCCTTGACCTCATCGGCCCGTTGCGACAGGCCGGGGGCCAGGTCCTGATGATGACGACGGACCAGAACGGGGCGCACCTGGCCGCGTGCGTCGAAGCCGGGGCGATCGGAATAGTCGACAAGGCCTCCGGTTTCCATGATCTCGTCGCGGCGGTGTGCCATGCCATTGCGGGAGAGCAGGTGTTGAGCGAAGGCCAACGCCAGGATTTCGTCTCGATTCTTCGGGCGCAACGACTCGCCGACGGGATGCGGCTCGCACCCTTTGCCTCCCTCACCCCGCGAGAACAGTTGGTCCTGGCCGCTCTTATGGCGGGCGAGGCCGCTGACGCCATTGCGGTGCGTAGCAACGTGTCATTGGCGACGATTCGCAGCCAAATTCACGCCGTGCTCCTGAAGCTGGGTGTCAACTCACAATTGGCGGCGGTTGCGCTGGCCCAGCGTCAGAGGTGGGCTCTGGGCTCGTCGGGGTAGCCGGTGATCTGGGCGGCTCGACACATTTATATCAATTGTGGGGATGGGAGATTCACCTGGGGAGCCGACAATCAAGGTGAAGCCAGAAGGCATCCAAGACCTAAGGACCGTCGCCATGAACAAGATTTTCAGCTCCAAGATTGTCGCAGTGACCGCCACCGCCGGTCTGGCCCTCGGCGCGTTCATAGGTCTGGCCGGCCCGGCTAGTGCCGCAACCAGCGGTGGCACCATCGCCACCTTCAGCATCACCGGCGGTGCGCTCAGCATCACCGTGCCGGCGTCCACTGTGGCCCTGGCCACGGGAACCGTCGCCACTGGGGCGGCCTCGGCCAGCGCCCAGCTGGGGACGGTTTCGGTCAACGACGCCCGAGCCCAGCTGGTCAACTCGTGGACCACGACGGTGACCTCGACATCATTCACCACGGGAACGGCAGCTCCGGGTGAAGTCGTGCTGGCCACGAGCATCGGCTACAATTCCGGGCTGTCCACAGCCACGAGCGGCCTCGGCGCCTTCGTTCCGAGCGGCGCCCTCCCTTCCATTGGCGCCGGCGTGACCGGTGCATCGTGGGCCGGGCTGGCCGGCAATGACACGGCCAGCTGGAATCCCACCCTGACTTTCACCCTCGCCCCCTCGCAGGTCGCGGGGCTCTACAGCGGAACCGTCACGCATTCTGTCGCTTAACCCCGTCAGCGTCATCAAATCGAGAAAAGCCGGGCTGCCGGACCCGATCGGGTCCGGCAGCACGGCTTTCGGTATTTCGAGATTCTGGCGACGACTTGTCATCGTCGCCCTGGTCACCCAGCTCGCGATCCTCAGAGTTGCGCCGCCGGCGTCGGCCGGACGGGCTGGAGCAATTCTGACCGTGGTCAATTCGAACGGCGCCACGCTCGCAATAACTCTCCCCGTCCCTGCCAACCTGGGGACCGTTCCGAGCGGAACCCTGACCCTCTCCGCCCCACTGGGTGCCGTCACCGTGTCCGCGAGCGGGCTCCTCGTGCCTGGATTTGTGGCCACCGTGACCAGCACCGACTTCACTACCGGGTCGGGGCTCCCGGCGCAAACCATTCCGAAGGCCGACATCTCCTACTGGTCGGGTCTGCTCATCATGTATAGCGGGGGGCAGACCGCAGTGCCGGGCCAGGCGTCGGCGATGTTCGCCCAACCTCTGTCCGCGCCGGTGACGGCGTTCACCTCGACGGGTCTGCTTCTGGTGTTCTCGATAAGCACGACATGGATCCCGACGATCGTGATCGCCATCCCCCCGGCCGCGGTCGCCGGCACCTACACCGGAACAATCACCCACTCGGTGGCGTAGAAAACACGGAGCGAAAATGATGCGAAGACTTATTCTTATTCTGGCCGCAATCCTTGCCCTGATCGGGGCGATCCCAGCATCGGCGGTGGCGCTCCCTGCAGCGGCGCCGACGACGGCGCCGCCACCCGGTGGGCCTCAGACCGTTGGCATCCGTCTCGTCGATGTCCCGGTGAGTCTCAAGGACGACCCTCGGGCCTACCAGTACATCGTGGATCACCTGGCTCCGGGCACGACCATCTCCCGCCACGTCGAGATCACGAATAACACCCCATCGCCCCAGGAGGTACAACTCTATGCGGCGGCCGCCACCATTGCCGGCGGCAGCTTCCTCTTCGGTGCCGGACAGGCTGCCAATGCGCTCACCGGGTGGACGACGGTCAGCCCCCCGTCGGTGCGCCTGGCTCCGGGGACGAGCAGCACCGCCACCGTGACCATCGCCGTTCCTGCCAACGCCGACGTCGGAGAGCAGTACGCCGTGGTGTGGGCTCAATTGGCGGCGGCCGTCCCCTCCGGAGGCGGGGTGACGTCGGTGAACCGGGTTGGAGTGCGCATGTATCTTTCCGTCGGGACGGGCACGGCGCCGGTCACCCAGTTTTCCATCACCGCGTTGCAGGCCCGCCGGGCCGCGGACGGCAGTTCACTCGTGGTGGCCACCGTCAATAACACGGGCGGACGGGCCATCGACGTCAGCGGCAGCATGCTCATGACCAACGGCCCGGGTGGCCTGTCGGCCGGGCCCTTCAGCGCCCAGTTGGGGACGACCCTTGGACTGGGCCAGGTTGAACCCGTCGAGGTGCCGCTGAGCGCCGCCATCCCCCGCGGCCCATGGAACGCCCAGATGACGCTCACGTCAGGCGCGACGACCGTCACCGCCTCGGCCACGATCACCTTTCCCGAGGCGGGAGCCACGGCCGCGGCGCCGGTGAAAACCGCTTCGGCGTCCCACGGGTCGGGCCAGATGCCCCTCATCGTCGGTGCCGGGGTACTCGTACTCCTCCTTGTTCTTGGTGCGTTCGGCTGGGCCCGGCGGCGAGGCCGGCGCCGGCGGGCCGCTGTGGTCGAGTCACCTGAGGTGGCCGAGTTGGTCGGTCCCTCGGTTCGCTAGCCGAAGGCCGGTCCCCCGCGGGCGGTCGCCCGGGGCCGGCGGATCAGGCATGGTTGTCCCGTGGGCACAGGCGCCGGCTCGGTCCTCGCGGCTCGTATCGCCGAGCGGGCCCGACGGTTCGGCTCGCTTCCCTGGTCGGTCTCATGGAAACGGCCCGTACGACCGGGAAGGGGGCTTCTACCAGGCGGGCGGCGCGGCCGGATGCCAAGGTGATTTCGTTACCAGCCCGGACTGGGCCCGCTGTTCGCGGTCGGGATCACCGGGGTCATCCTGGCCAACGAACCGCCGCTGCGGGTGCAACGCCAGACCGTGGCCTGGCTCGAGAAGCACCAACCCCGCTGGGATCTGCTCGTCATGCGCCCCTCGGGCGACTACGCCGCGGCCCGGTCGTTCACACGCCGCTTTATCGCGGAACCAGGGCGCGGGGGATGCAGCTGCAGTTGGCGTTCGAGGACGATCGGCGCAACCTGGAGATGTTCCAGGCCGAGGGGGGTCCCGTAGGACGTCGTCGAGGGCCCGCTGCCAGCGTGACCAATCGTCGGGCCCCATCCGCCCCGG
>DATARN010000186.1:0-5364 GCA_036264135.1 Acidimicrobiales bacterium | reverse complement strand
ATGCCACGACGGACGAGCCGCCGTTGTCTACGCTCGGTGCCCCTGATGGACCCCCAACCCGGAGCACCGCCGGTTGTCGCGGTCGTCGTCACGTGTGATCCCGGCCCCTGGCTGGAAGAGACGCTGTCGGCGCTGGCCGACCAGGATTACCCCAACCTTTCCATCCTGGTGATCGACGCCGCCAGCATCGACGATCCCACGCCTCGGGTGGCTGCCGTCCTGCCCGGCGCCTACGTTCGCCGCCTGCCCGAGCGGGTCGGGTTCTCCCGGGCCGCCAACGAGGTGTTGGCCATCGTCGAGGGGGCCTCGCACTACCTGTTCTGCCACGACGACGTGGCGCCCGAAGCCGACACCATCCGGGTGCTGGTCGAGGAGGCGTACCGTTCCAACGCCGGCATCGTCAGCCCCAAGATTGTCGACTGGGACCATCCCGACCGGCTGCTGGCGGTCGGCCAGTCGGTGGACAAGACCGGCGTCGTCGCCGACCTGGTCGAGGTGGGCGAGCTGGACCAGGAGCAGCACGACGCTGTCCGCGACGTTTTCTGCGCCTCCAGCGGCTGCCTCCTGGTGCGGGCCGACCTGTTCGCCACCATGGGCGGCTTCGACCCGGCGATCGACCTGTTCGGCGAGGCGCTCAACATCTCCTGGCGTTCCCAGGTCGCCGGCGCCCGGGTCGTGGTGGCGCCGGGGGTCCGGGTCCGCCACGTGGCCGCCATCGGCCACCGCCAGCGGGAGGGCTGGGACGACCCCGGCGCCCGCCAGCGGGGCTACGCCCTGCAGGAAGAGCACCGCATCCGCACCATCCTCACCTGCTACGGGGTCTTCCACCTGATCCGGGTCCTGCCCCAGGCCCTCTTCCTGTCCCTGGCCCAGTCGGCGGTGCAGCTGGTGACGGGCCGCCCCGCCATGGCCGGGGCGTCGATCATGGCCTGGTTCCGGGCGCTCCGGAACCCCGGCTCGCTGTGGTCCGCCCGCCGGCGGGTCCAACGGCTGCGCACCGTGGGCGACGCCGAGGTCCGCCGCCTGCAGACACGGGGCAGCGCCGACCTCAGAGGCTTCCTCCGGTCGACCTTCGGCGGCGAGGATCCCCTCGACGCGTTCACGGCCCGCCACTCCCTCGCCACCCGGCTGGCGGGCCGCGCCTGGCGGCTGCCGGCCGCCGCCTGGGCGGTGACGGTGCTGGTGCTGCTGATCGGGAGTCGCTCGCTGGTCGGCCACGCCATCCCCGGGGTGGGCAGCCTGCCGGTGTTCCGGGGCGGGCCGGGCAGCTGGTGGCACCTGTGGTGGTCGGGGTGGCGCCCCGACGGGCTCGGCAGCGCGGCGCCGGCGCCACCCGCCCTGGCCCTGCTGAGCCTCGCCGGCACGGTGCTGCTCGGCGGCGTCGGCCTCCTCCAGCAGGTCCTGGTGCTCGGCCCGCTGCTCATCGGCCCGCTCGGGATCTACCGGGCCAGCCGCCCCCTCGATTCGCCGCTGGCCCGCGCCGCGGTCCTGGTCACCTACGCCGCCGTTCCCGTTCCCTACAACGCCCTGGCCGGCGGCCGCTGGGCCGGTCTGGTGGCCTACGCCGCGGCGCCGTGGCTGCTCACGTCGCTGTGCCGGTTGAGCGGCGACCATCCCTTTGTCGCCGCGCCGCGGCGGCCCGCCCGGGTCGTCGGGCTCGGCCTGCTGTTGGCGCTAGCGGCGGCGATGGCGCCCGCCCTGCTGGTGGTTGTGCCCCTGGCCGGCGCCGGCCTGGCCGCCGGGTCCGCCCTGGCGGGGCGGCCGGCACCGGGCTTGCGGGCGCTGGCGGCGTCCGTCGGCGCCACTGTCGTAGCCGGCGTCCTGCTGCTGCCCTGGACCTTCGACGTCGTCGGGTCGGGTTCCTCGCTCTTCGGCGTCGCCCCGCCCTCGGCGGCGGCGCCGACGCTCGGCGACCTGCTGCGGTTCCACACCGGCCCGGTCGGCAACAGCCTGGTGGCTTGGGGCATCCTGGCCGCCGCCACCCTGCCCCTGCTCATCGGCCGGTCGTGGCGGTTGGCCTGGGCCTGCCGTCTGTGGGGCGTGGCGCTGACCGCCATCGTGGTGGCGTGGGCCGCCGGCCGGGGCTGGCTGCCGATACCGCTGGTGACGCCGGAGCTGTTCCTCGCCCCCGCCGCCGCCGCCCTCGCCCTGTGCGTGGGCTTGGGTGCCCTGGCGTTCCAGGTCGACCTGCCGGGGTACCGGCTTGGCTGGCGGCAACTGGCGTCGCTGGCCGCGGCGATCGGCCTGGCGCTCGGCTCCCTGCCCGTGCTGGCCGCGGCCGGCGGCGGCCGTTGGCGTATCCCCACGCAGGACTTCGGCTCGACGTTGGCCACCAGGGGCCAGGCGTTCCGGGTCCTGTGGATCGGCGATCCTCGGGCCCTCCCGCTCGGCGCCTGGCAGTTGGAGACCGGCGTGGGCTACGCCACCTCGGCCGACGGGCCCCCGGACGCCACCAGCTTCTGGCCGCCGCGAGGCGCGGGCGCCACGCCCCGCCTGGCCGACGCGATGCGGCTGGCCTCGGCCGGGCTGACGACCCAGCTCGGACACCTGCTGGCGCCCATGGCCGTCCGCTATATCGTCATCCCGGCCCAGAGCGCACCTCAGGGCGCCGGTGGCGCCCCCGTGGCCGTGCCCGCCGACATCCTCGGCGCTCTCGACCAGCAGACCGACCTCAAGGCGGCCCGGGGCGACGACAGCCTGCGGGTGTACGAGAACGCCGCCTGGGCGCCGTCGCCGGCGCTGCTGGCCACCGATCAGGTGGGCGCCGCCGTCGGTGCCACCACGGCGGCCGCCACCCAGGCGGCGAACCTGGCCGGTGCCTCGCCGGCGCTGACCTCGGGCGGTGGTGACGCCTTCACCGGCCCGCTGGCCGCCGGCAGCCAGGTGTTCGTGTCGGCGACGGGTCAGGCGGGATGGAAGTTGTCGGTCGGGGGCACGCCGGCGACGCGCCGGCCGGCCTTCGGGTGGGCGATGCTGTTCTCCACGACACAGGGGGGAAAAGGGAACCTTTCCTTCGCCACCCCCGTCGCCGCCCGGGCCTTGAAGGTGCTCGAGATGGCGCTGTGGCTGGCGGCCGGCGCCCTGCTGATCGCCGACTTCCGCCGCCGGCGGGGCGCCGCGCCCCGTCCCGTCGCGGGCGGGCCGTCGGTCGAGCCGGAGGTCGAGCCGGAACTGGTGGGCGCCGCGGTGGCCGGGAGCCACCGCCGACCGCGGCGGGTCACCGTTCCCGACACCGGTGACGACGACGAGTGGTGGACATGAGCGAGCCGTCGTCGGACAGCCCGCCGGCCGCCGCCGGCGACCCCCGCGACCGTGTCCGGCGGGTCCGGCCGGTCCCCCGGGTCGCCAGCCTCGGCCTCGTCGTCGCCGTCCTGGCCCTGGCTGCGGCCACCAGCCAGGTGACCCGGCACGCACCCCCGCAACCCGCCCCGGTGGCCATGCCGGTGGCCGCGCCGGCCGCGGCGGTGTCGTCGTCGTGGTTCTGCGCCGGGCCGGTGGCCAGTCCCTCGCGCCTGGCCGATGGACACCTGGTGATCGCCAACGCCGCCGCTCGCCCCCTCCACGGCCGCGTCACCCTCATGGCGAGCAACGGCCCCCCCGTCAGCCAGGACATCCAGGTGGACCCGGCCGGGCAGCTGATCGTGGCGGAAAAGCCGAGCGGCACCGCCCCGCCCTACCTGGGTGCGGTGGTGGATCTCGACGGCGGCCGGGCGGCGGTGCAGCAGGTCGTCACGGGGAGCGAGGGCACCAGCAGCACGGCGTGCGCCACCAGCGGCTCGACCGGCTGGTACTTCCCGACCGGCACCACCCAGGAAAGCGCCGCCCTGTCGCTCACCCTGGTGAACCCCTACCCCGACGACGCCATCGCCGACCTGTCCTTCACCACCGAGCAGGGCCAGGAGAGTCCCCAGGACTTTCAGGGCATCGTCATCCCGGGCGGCACGATGGCCGCCTTCGACCTGGGCAGCCATTTGCGCCTGCGGGCATCGGTGGCCACCACGGTCACCCTGCGGGTGGGCCGGCTGGTGGCCTTCGAGACCCAGACGGTCCAGGCCCAGAGCCAGGCGGCGGCCGCCACCAACCCCTCGGGTGCGACGCCCTGGCCGCCCGGCGTCAGCGTGACGTTGGGTGCCCCGTCGGTGGGTAGTTCTTGGTGGTGGGCCAGCGGGTCGGCGGGCGACGGAACGACCGAGCAGTACGTCATCTACAACCCCGGCGCCGGCCCCGCCAATATCTCTCTCCAGTTCGATCTCGACCTGGGCAGCGCCGATCCGCTGCAGGTCAGCGTCGATCCCCACGGCATGGCGGTGGTCGTCACCAACTCCGAGTCCCGGATACCGAAGGGGGTTGGGCACGGGGCGACGCTGCGCAGCACCAATGGGGTGGGGGTGGTCGCCGAGCGGGTTGTCCTGGCCACCTCCCCCGCCAGCCAGACCGGGATCGCGGAGATGTTCGGCAGCCGGCTGACGGCGGGGCGCTGGCTGGTGCCCGGGGACGGCGCCACCGACAGCGTGGTCCCCAGCCTGGCGATCTACAACCCCGGTTCCGCGGCGGTGAGGGTGTCGATCTCGTCCCTGGACGGCGCCCTGACCACACTCGACGGGCAGGGGGCGGTGACGATCCCCGGCCACCACCGCTACCTGCTGGGAGCGAGCCCGGGCGCCAACGGCGCCGGACCTGACCGGGCCCTGGTGGTTGCCGCCCACGCCGGTGGCCCGGTCGTGGTCGAGAACGACACCTCACCGGCCAAGGGCATCGGCATCGACACCGCGACCGGCGTCCCATTGGACTAACCCTGGACTAGCCCTGGATTACCCCGGCAATCGGCGATGATGAAGGCCGTATGTCGACGCTGATCGTTGCCGCCGCCCTGGTCGTGGTGGCCGGGATCGTGGCCGGGGCCATCCGGCGGGGCAAGCCCGAGCCGCCCACCCAGGCCCAATGGGCGGTGCCCACCCAGCTCGACCGGGCCGACTTCGAACAGCCCCAGGTGCCGTGGCTGGTAGTCGTGTTCTCATCGACCACCTGCGCTTCCTGTGCCCAGGCGGTGGCCAAGGCGATGGTCCTGGCCAGCCCCGAGGTGGCGGTGCAGGACGTCGCCTACCAGGCCCGCCCCGACCTCCACGACCGCTACCACATCGAGGCGGCGCCGACGATCGTGGTGGCTGACCCCGAGGGCGTGGTGCGGGCCAGTTTCGTGAGCACGCCGACCGCCACCGACCTGTGGGCGGCGGTGGCCGAGGCCCGCTATCCGGGCAGCACGCCGGAGTGCGACCACCACACCGCCGGCAGCTGAGCAGCTGAAACCCCGGCGGAGCAGCCGAGGAGGGGAATCAGGCCAGAACTGTCAGCGAACCGTGCCAG
>DATARN010000157.1:0-37290 GCA_036264135.1 Acidimicrobiales bacterium | reverse complement strand
CGCCGCCTTCCTCCAAGGACTCGGCTACGGCATTACCGACATCAGCAACGTGCTGAACAGTGTCTACGTCACCGGTGCCGCGATTGGGACGACGATCCTGAACGGTCTGAATTACGGCGTCACGGAAATCGGCGGCGTGCTCAAGAACGTCTTCAACCAAACGGCAGACCAGGCCGCTCAACTAATGGCGACGATTAGCAGTGACGTGGCCGCCATTGGCGGGATCCTGAAGGACGTGTTCACCCAGACGGCCCAGCAGGTCGGCCAGCTGCTGAAGGACAAGCTGAGTGCGACGGTTGACGCCATCTCCCAGTTCCTCAAGTCGGCGGCCGGTTTCAGCCTGGCGGCGTCCGGAGCGGCCAGCCTTCTCAAGGCCATCGGGTTCTCTGCCTCGGACATAAAGAACGAACTCACCAGCCTCTACAACACTGCCATCAACGATATCGGCAACATTTTGTCGAGTATCGGCTTCTCCAGCGGCGATATCAGCGCACTCGGGGGTGCCCTCGCCTCGTTCGGCCAGAGTGTGGCGGACTGCTTCTCGAGCTTCTTCTCCGACTGCTAAGGCCCGGTTGTAACCGCTTTGGGAGGGAAAAGGGGGCCGGTCGCCAATCGGCCCCCTTTTCCCAAACCCAACTGGTTCCGGGCGGAAAACGACGGTGTTATTCCAGCCCGACAGCGGCCCGCTCGGGGTGGGCGACGCCGGAGAGTTCCGCCGCATCCCGTACCGCGCGGGCGACGTGGTCGTGGACGCTGCGGTCGAGGACGTCGGGAATGAGCGTCGACGCGTCGCTCAGATCGGCGATGGCCCGAGACGCCGCCAGCTTCATCTCCAGGTTGATCGTCTCCGCCCCGGCCAGGAACGCGCCGCGGAAGATCCCCGGGTAGGCCAGGACGTTATTGACGCTCCGGCCGTCAGCGGCGAACGCCGCGCCGGCGGCGATCGCGATCTCGGGGGCGATCTCCGGTGACGGGTTGGACAGCGCCAGGATCACCTGGCCGGGCCGGACCATGGCCGGTTGGATGAGGCCCGCCTTCCCGGTGGTGGCGATCACCACATCGGCGTCGCGGAGGACGGTGTCCAGGTCGACGATCTCGATTCGTGGGTGGGTGGCGGCGTGTTCACAGGCCAGAGGGCTCGGATCGGTGGCCAGTACACGGTGAATGCCGCTGTCGGCGGCGAGGGCGGCGATCCCGAAGCCGGCCGCCCCCAATCCGATCTGGCCGACGGTGGCCGCCTTCAGCTCCACTCCGACCTGCCGGCAGGCAGTGATGACCGCGGCCAGAACAACTACCGCCGTCCCGTGGACATCGTCGTGCATGACCGGCTTGTCCAGTGCGTCGATGAGTTGGCGTTCGATTTCGAAGCACTCCGGCGTCGAGATGTCTTCGAGGTGGATCCCGCCAAATGTCGGTGCGATGCGAATCACCGTCTCCACGAACTGCTGCGGTGACGAGGCGGCGATAAGAACGGGCATGGCGGAGATCCCGGCGAACTGCTGGTAGAACATGGCCTTGCCTTCCATGACCGGCATGGCGGCGACCGGTCCGAGGTTGCCCAGGCCCAGCACCCGGGTGCCGTTGGTGCAGATGGCGACGGTTCGGCCGATCATGGTGTACCGGCTGGCGAGATCCGGGGACTCGGCGATGGCGGTGCACACCCGGGCCACGCCGGGCGTGTAGTAGTCCCGCATCTCCTGAACGGTCTCCACGGGATGGACCGGCTGTATGGTCAGCTTCCCACCCTCGTGGCGCAGCAGGGCCCGATCGCGAAACCAGAGAACCTGGACGGTGTCGCGGCGGGCCAGCAGATCGGCGATGTGCTCGGCTTGGGCCATATCGTCGACTTCGATCGTGATGTCGCGAATGCTCGTGTCCGGGCCGAGGCGAACCGTCTCCATGTCGCCGATCAGACCACCCCCTTCGGCGATGGTCGCCGCCAGCTTGGCGAACTCGCCGACGCGATGCTGGGAGCGGACCCGAAAGGTGCAGTCCAGCTTCATCGGCCGCAACGGGCGGCTGATCCCGGAACGTTCATGGCGAGGCAAAACACCCGCTCGACGCTAACCGGTCGCCGGCCCAGGTAGTGCGGCGCGGGATTGGGGCTGCGGGTCGCGAAGGAAATTTAGCCGGGACTTTGCTCGTCATTGAAGGCAGGACAGCCGATACCTCCCTTGGCCCGCACAACGGCGGTGCCCAGCAAGGAAAAGGGAGTTGGCGATGTTGGCGGCAGCAAGAATGGCAACAGCAGTCGTGGCCGTGTCCTTGGGTGCCGCGGCGTGTGCCGGTGCGGTGGCGACGAGGTCGCCCAACGCCGCCGGCGTGGCAGGTTCCACCACCACCAAGGCGGCCTCGACCGCCACGTCGCACGCCACCGGCGCCCCTGCGACCCCCGCGCCGCAGCCGGCGCCTTCGGCGGCACCGGCGACTCCACCCTCGACCACCGTGGCCGCGCCGACGCCGGCGACCGCCAAGGCCGCACCGGTCCGACCCCCGTCGACCCCCGCCGCCCCGTCGTCAACCCCGGCCCCGGCCACCGTCACCGCGCCGGTGCCCGCCGCCCCGACCACCACCCTGGCACTGCGGCGTCAGCCGACCAGCGCCGAGATCGCCCAGGTCATCGCCAACGTGAAGGCGGCGCTGCCCTTTGTCACCCTGACGGCGGCCCAGGTGTCCCAGGCCGGCGCCCAGGTCTGCAGTGCGTTTGACCAGGGCAAGACGTTCGCGGCGGTCACCGCCCAGGTTCTGGCGTCGATCGGGGGCGCGGCGCTGGGGAGCCTCGTCCCCTCCTCCGTTCCCGCCAGTGCGGTTCGGACCCTGGTGACGATGTACTGCCCGGGGTATCTCGCCAAGCTGGGCTAGCGCGGCTGGCCCCGGCTAGCCCGGTTTCGTTACGGGGTTCGTTCCGCTCTCTGCTCGGCGGCCAACGCCTGGATGCGGCCGGCCAACTCTTGCGGCTGGCTGAAGGCCAGGAGGTGGCCACCGGGTATCTCGTCGGGGGTGATCCCCAGTCGCTCCTCGGCGACGCGTCGTTGGAAGTCGGCGGGGAAGAAGCGGTCGTCCCGCCCGACCAGGATTCGTGTCGGCACAGCCGGCCAGGCGTCGATCGCACATGGGGAGGCGAACACCGAGTCGGACTGGCGGCGGCCGCCCGCAATGGCCCAGGCCGTCACCTCGGCGGGGACGTCGTGGAAGAAGTAGACAAGCGGGTCGAAGTCGGCGTCAGGGGAACGGCCGGCCCGCACGTCATTCTCCCGGCGGGCTTGGGGCTGGCCGGTATTGGCCCACCACGCACCGGGCGTCTCACCGGGTAAGGGGATCATGGCGTTCACCAGCACCAGGAGGGACACCCGACCGGGGAGGCGCGGGCACACCATCGCCGCGGTGAAGCTGCCCATCGACTGCGCCACCAGCACCGCGTCGGCCCGGTCGCCGATGGCCTCGACCACGGCATCGGCGTACTCGCAGAGGCCGGCGGCGTCGTCGTCGGCCGGCAAGTCAACCGCACGACATCGTGGCCGCCAGCGCCAAGCTCGGCGGCGACGAAGGTCCAGTAGCCGGCTTCGCCGCCGGCGCCGGGCACCAATACATAGGTCATGTCGTGGTACGACGGTCCAGGGTCGCGAAACTCATCGCACCGCGGGCCGAACGAGGCGGGGGGTTTCGCAGGTGGGCACCCGATTTTTCGGGATGGTACCCTCCTGCCGGGTGCCGTCGAGAAATACGACTGGGAGGAACGAAGACATGTCGGTGAAATATCGGATTATGGCCGCGCTCGGTGCGCTGGTGCTTATCGCAACGGCCGTCGTGACGTCGAGCGCCGCCGGAGGCGCCTCGACCCAAGGACGGGTCTCCGACATCATCAACTTCTCGGGCTCCTTCGTGACGGTCGTAGCACCCACCGCCACCAAGCCCGGCTGGGCCAAATCGACCTCCAAGACCTGCCTGCTCGTCTCCGATGGCGAAAGCAACTTCTTCAAATGCAGTGCCTCGGGCGCCGGCGTCTTGACAACGACGGGCGGCACGCTCACCGGCATGGTCGCGAGTTTGGATGGCGTCATCAATTTCCGCGAGACCTTCACCTTCACCAGCGCCACGACGGGCACCGGGAGCGGTACCGTCAGCGAATACGATTTTGACGGCAAATGCACGACGCGAGGCACGGTCGCCACGACGTTTACCACCAGCTCGACCGGCTCCCCCAATATGTTGAACCAAACGACACATATGGTGATCACCGATGACGCCATTACGCCCGGGTCGTGCGACACGGACAACACGTTCCCGCCAACGACTCCCCCCTCCACCCCGGCCGGGGTCTAGACCTCGCGACGAGTTGGCCACGTCACCCCGCCATCCCCCGCTGCGGCGCGGGCAGCTGTCCGCGACGTCATCGCGAGGGGCCTGATGCTCCGACTGGCCAAGCCCCCGCCCGGGCTCCTCCGTCGGGTCCTCGAGGACCAGCGCTCCCAGCCCCTTTCCTATCCCGAGGTAGGCGCGACCGCGGGGACGCTGCCGCCCGGCTATCACCACGACCGCTTCCAGACCGACCTGGGTCCTGACGACGGCGGTCGGTTCGAACGGGCGGGGCGGGCGATTCTCGACTGGGTCCCGCAACGCGGCGCGGGCATCGGCGTGTTCCCCGACGTTCCGGTACAGCCCGACATGACGATGGTGCTGACCATCCGCCTCCCGGTGGCCGGCTGGGCCGTCGCCCCGGCCCGGGTTGTCTACGTGCTCGACGAACCGGCCAGGGCGGGCTTCGCCTACGGAACACTGCCCGCCCATCCCGAACGGGGCGAGGAGGCGTTCCTGGTCACCCGCGGCGCTGGTCGGGTGGTGTTCCAGGTCATCGCCTTTTCGCAGCCGAGCCTTCTGCTGGCCCGCTTGGGGGCGCCGGTCGCCCGGGCCTTCCAGGTACGCACCATCACGTCCTACCTACGGGCGATGGAGGACGCCGTCGGGTAGTCCTCGTCGTCCCGTCATCCCTTTTCCGGCTAAAACCGGTTGGGAACTGTGAGCGCTGAGCGTTTTCGGCACCATTTCCGACCATATATGGCCGCCGTGATGCTGAGAACGCTCACGGCTCACAGTTCCCGGCCGGCGAGATCGTCACGAGGTCCGCCCGGGGCGCCGCCCCCACGGTGGGCCACCACCCGGCGGCCACCCCCGCAGTGACAGCAGCCCCCCGGGCGACGGCCTCGCCGACGACGGCCCGGCAGACCACAGTGTCGGGGCGGGCGGCCGCCTTGGCTCGTAGCCAGGGGAGGCTACGGCTGCCGCCGCCACAGACGATCAACCGGCCGGCGCCACTGCCCAGGCCCTGCCCGCCGGCGGAGCCGGCGCCGGCGCCGCCGGCGGGGGGAAGGACGGCGAGGAGGCGGTCGCACGCCTCCCAGGTTCGGGCGGCCAGGGCGGCCAGCACACCGTTCCAAGCCGCCGCCGGGTTGGCCGTGTCCAGCGGGAGGGGCGACCCGGAAAGGGCGGCCTCGATCAGCCCCTCGTCGGCGGGGATGGTGCCGGCGTCGAGCGCGGCGCGGTCAAGGTCCTCCATCGGGGAACCGATGGCGGTGGCGACCGTCCCGAGCACCATGCCGGCCCGCGCCGCGCTGGCCAATAGGGCCCACCCGTCGCCCGCTGGCGCCAGGGTGAGGGCCACCCGGTGCGCCAGTGCGGCGGCAACATCGGGCGGGAGGGCACTGGCCGCGACCACCGTCTCGGCGGTGCCCACCGAGTTCACCAGGTCACGGGGTTCGGCGCCGCATCCCGCCCGAGCGGCCAGGTGATCGTGGCCGGCGAGGGTCACCGGGATGCCGGCGGGGAGGCCCGTCCAGCGGGCAGCGGCGCCGGACACCGCACCGAGGGGGCTGCCGGCCGGCGCCACCTCGGCGAAGGCGGAAACGGGGACGCCGATCGCCTCGGCCACCTCGGGGAGGTAACGGCGTCCCGCCAAGTGGTACGCCCCGGTACGGGCTGCGAGGGAGTAATCGGTCACGGCCCGACCGGTCAGGGCCTGCACGGCCAGTTCGGGCACGCCGAGCCACCGGCTCACCGGCCCCACCCCCTGGTCGACCAGCCAGCCCAACTTGGCCACGCTCGAGACGACCCGCAGCCGCTGGCCGATCGCCCGCTCGAGGCCGGCGCCGCACCGGGCCAGTAGGCGGTCGACGACCTCCTGGCCCCGAGGGTCGTACCAGGCGATGACGGGTGCCAGGGGCCGGCCGTCGGCGGCAAGAGCGGCGCCGCTCTCGGCCACGCCCGCCACTCCGACCGCCGCCACCTGAGCGCGGGCGTCGCCCAGCCGAGCGAGCACCTCGGCCAGCGCGGTGTGCAACTCCCCCACCGCCATCTCGCCGTGGACGAACGGTGTCGCCAGCGACGCCGCGCCCCGCTCGCGTCCGGTTGCGTCCACCACCAGGGCCTTGATGCGGCTGGACCCCAGGTCGAGGCCGAGGAGCAGCGGCGTCAGCCGGGCACCCGGCTGGCCTTGATGGCGTCGGGTTCGCCCGTCGTCAGGCAGCGCCCCGTCGTCAGGTCGAACTGCCAGCCGTGCAACTGGCAGGTCAGCACGTCGTCGGACACCGAGCCGAACCGGGTCAGGTCGCCCTGCAGATGGGGGCAGCGTCGTTGCACCCGCCAGCCGTCGAGCTGGCACCACTCCTCCTCGCCCGTGCCCCGTCGGGCCCGGATGACGGCCGACGCCCGGGCGCCGGCCGAAGCGGCGGCGTCCCACGACTCGGCGTAGTGCAGCCGGGCGGGGGTGAGGCACTTGAAGAAGGTGTAGATGTGCTCGTTGTAGGCCCCGTCGCGCCGGGCGGTGAACCGCATCGACAGGAACAGCCCGTTGACCCAGTCGCCCTCGCGGGCGGCGATGGACGCCTCGACGACGCCGGGCTCCACCGAGTAGCGGTAGGGGCAGTGCTCGCCGGCGTGGGCCCGCACCTGGCGGGCGGGGAAATCGATGACCACGCCTACCTGACCCGCTTCCAGGAGCACGGGGGCCCCGACGTTGGCGCACAGCCGGTCGGCCTCGGCCAGCAGCGGTTCCCACCACCGCTTCAGTTCGGCCACCACGTCGATCTCGCCGGGGCGGGGCCAGGCCGCCCGGGCGGCGGCGATGACGGGGCGCTGGCGGCCCTGGTAGGCCTCCAGGTAGGCCCGCTTCTCCCGGAACGGCGCCATGACGGCGTCGTCGCCGGCGGGCTGGTCGACCCGGCAGCGGCCCTCGGCCACGGTCACCGTCGTGCCGGGGACGATCAGGTGCCCGTTGGTGTGGCCCTGCGCCTCCAAGTACCGGAGAAAGACCGTTTGGTCGGGAAAAGGATTGGCGTCGTCGTCCTCGAGGTCGTTGTAGCCGAACAGGTTGTCGTCGAGGAAACAGGGCGGCCCGGCGCACGGAAAGAGGTCAGTGGCTCCCACCTCCTCGGCGAACAGGCGGGCCCGGTCCATGCCCCGGATGCGCTTCTGGCGGCCCGCCTCGGCCTTCTCCTCCGCTGGCATGTCGTACACCACCGGATACCAGATGGCGCCCGAAAACTGGAGGAAGTGGGCGTCGTAGGGACCGAACCGCTTGATCGGCTCGAAGTCCCGGGGACGAGCGTCGTTCTGGTTGAGCAGCCGGGCGGTGCCGTCGTCGACGGCCAGGGCGGAGTCCCCGAACGGCCCGTCGGAGGGGCCGGCGGTGATGGCCGCCATGACCGCCACCCCGCCCAGGTCCACCGTCGCCCCCGCGGGCAGGACTTGGAACCGGGAGAACCCGAGATCGCTCAGCGCCTGGCGCAGTTCATCGATCGGGAACTCGGGAAGTAGGACGGTGGCGGCTCGAGAGACGCGGGCGGCGAGGAACTCGGGGTCGAAGTGGTCGTGGTGCAGGTGCGAGATGTACAGGTAGTCGGGGCTGGCGATGGCGTCGATGTCGAGGAACTCGTTGCTTGGAAACGGGAACCAGGAGGCGAAGTAGGCCGGGTTGAACCACGGGTCGCAGAGGATGGTGCCCCCCGCCGTTTCCAGGAACAGGCCGGCGTGGCCGAGGAACGTCACCTTCACGACTCGTCCCTCACGACTCGTCCCTCACGACTCGTCATCCATGACCAGCACGATCTTGCCCAGCTTGCCGCCTTGGCGAAAACGGGCGTAGGCCGCGGCGGCGTCGGCGATCGGAAAGGTGGCGGCGACAAGCACCCGGATCTGCTGGCGATTGACCAATGGCAGGACCTGGGCCTCGATACGGCGGGCGGCGTCGGCCTTCTGCTCCAGGGTCCGGGTCCGCAGGGTCGACGCCAGTATCCGGCCCCGGGTCATCATGAGGTGCTGCAGGTTGATCTGGGCCTCGGCGCCGGCACCCACACCGATCACGACGATCCGGCCGTAGGCGTTGAGGGACGCCAGGTCGCCCGGCAGATTCGGGGCGCCGATGAGTTCCAGCACCACGTCGAAAGGCCCGGCCGCCTCGAATCCCACCGGCTCGATGGCCCGCACCCCGGCGCCCAACCGCTCGACCTCGGCTCGATGGGCCGGGTTGCGGACGGTGGCGACCACCTCGGCGTTGACCGCCGCCGCCAGCTGGACCCCCGCCGTGCCCACACCGCCGGCGGCGCCGTGGACGCACACCCGGGCGCCCGGGCCGAGCTGGCCCTGGGTGAAGAGGGCGTCGTGGGCGGTAGTGAACGCCTCGGGAAAGCCGCCCGCCTCGGCCCACGTCAGGGTGGGGGGGACCGGAACGGCCAGGCGCTCGTGCACCGCAATTCGGGTTGCCTGGGCACCACCGCCGACGACCGCCATGACCCGATCGCCAATCTGGAAGCGCGTCGCCCCCGGCCCATTGGCCACGACCTCGCCGGCCAGCTCCATGCCCAGGATGTCGGGCGGGGACCCCGGGGGCGGCGGGTAGAAGCCGGCGGCCTGGAGCAGATCGGCGTTGTTGATGCCCGCCGCCCGCACCGCGACGAGGATCTCGCCCGAGCCGGGGACGGGATCGGGGCGATCGGCGACGACAGGGACGCCGCCGGTCGCGCCCGTCGTGACGACGGCCTTCACTCGGGGGAGGCTACCGCAGGGGTTGGCTGGCAATGGCCCCGCCGGCCCCCGCTACCCCGGCGAGGGGCGGGGGCCGGTCGGGGCGGCCGGGCCAGGGGTCGGGCCCGGTCAGGGCGAGCCCGATCCCCTACCGCCGGAGTTACACCAACCGGCGAGCCGTTGCTGCCGCCGTGCTACGAGGCGGCGAACAGCTGGGCCAGCTTGATGTACGTCTGGGCCGTGATCTTCTGGCCCAGGGCCTGGTTCAGCGTGATCGGCGTCCCGTTGAACTCCGCATTGAACAGTTCGTTCTTGATGGTGGTCGCCAGGGTGTCACGCCGGGTCGCCAGGGCGGACAACTCGCGCTCGGTCACGAGGTATGTGGCGTCGCCCGGGCTGGCGCTGGCCAGGCCGTGGGTCGCGGCGATCAGGGTGGCGGTGCCGAACAGTCCTACGCTGGCGTTGAGCTGCTTGTAGACGGTGGCCAGCGCCTCGACATTGGCGTTGGACAGCGTGGGCGTCACCGAGGTCAGGTCCTCGGTGATGACCCGGCCGTCACCCACATAATCGTCCTTCAGGCCCACCAGGTAGAGCAGGGTGGGGCGAATGTCGGTGTGGTCGGTCCAGGTCCCGGTCGTCCCGCTACCGGGAACGGTGACGTTGCCGCTGTTGGGGCCGGCGGAGTTGGGGCCGTTGGCCGGTCCGAGGCCATCGACGCCCTTGTGGGCCACGCCGGGGCCCACCATCCCGAGCCAGGTGGTGTTGATCTCGGCGGCGTAGTCGCCGTGGTTGTAAGCGTACGCAGAGTTGACCGACACGCACGGGCTGCTGCAGTTCTTCGACCCGGCGTATTCGAAGTAATCGGGCTTGGCGAACTGGGTCAGGGTTGGTGTTCGGGCCGGGTCGGCATTCACGATGTGGAGGATGCCCTCCTCCAGCGGGTCGGCCAGGTAGTTGGTGATCTGCTCGTTGGGATTGCCCGAATACGGGTTATTGGCGGTGAGGGTGGCGACGTCACGGTCCAGCTGCCGGACAACCGGTGAATTCGGGGCGGGGTTGCCGATCACGTAGAACTGCGGCGCCGAGTCGGCGTGCAAAGTGAAGGGCGTGGTGTTGCCCTTCTCCGTCGCCAGGAGCCCGGTCACGTTGGTGTTGAGCTCGCCGAACGTGCCCGCCGGGTAGGTGCACGCCGTGGTGATGCCGTTGCAGTTGGGCGGGGTGGGCTGAACGGCCCGGCCCACGTTGGCGCCGGCCACGTGGTCGCCCTCGTCGGCGGTGACGATGAACTCGGTGTTGGCCGGGGTGATGCCGTCGGCCGCCAACCGCTGGAAGAAGGTCTTGAACGAGTCGTCGTAGAACTTGGCCTGGGCGACGTAGCAGGGGTCACCGGGTCCGAGCGCCGACGGGGCCGAAGCGCAGGCGGCGAGCTGCGGGTTGTTGTTGCCGTGAACGTCGGCGATGTAGGCCTGAGTGACGGGGACGCCATTCTCCTGCATGTCGGCGACGTAGGCCAGCGACTGGGCGGCGTTGATCGGGCCGAAGCCGGGGAAGCCGGGTTTGTTGTTCAAGTAGGCGCCGTTGATCTGGGCGCCCGACAGGTCGACCAGGTTGCCCTGGGAGTTGGTCACCGGAAACCCGTTGTGGCTCAGGCTGGGGGTGCCGGCGCCGAGCTGCGGGGCCAGGTAACGGTGGCCCATCAGCATCTGGTAGCCGTTGTACCCGCCGGGCTCGTTGGGCAGGATGTCCGGTACTGCCGTGGGCGATGGGGCGTTCTGCCCGAACTTGGTGCCGCTGGCGTTGGCACAGATGGCGGCGCCCTGGGCGCAATGGACGCCCACGCCGACGTAGTCGGCAACCTCGGCATCCTTGTAGCGGTCCGCGTCGGCAGTCAGTTGTGCGTTCTCGGGCGAGGACGGACCGAAGACCTTGGGGATGTCAACGGCGGTGTTCTCCAGGACCATGTTGGCGGTAGAAACGTCGCCGACGTTGCAGCCGGCCCGAGTGAAGGGCACCCACGGCGCCGGAGTGATCGTGTTGGGTGCAACCGGCGGGTTGGCAGTGGCCGGCGGGACGGGCGAGTAGACCATGGACGGATTGGTGTCATGGCCGGGGTTGGGGGTGCTGGCCGTGTCGAACACCGGGTCGGTCCAGTAGGCGAAGGACCCGGCCGGATCGGTCGTGCCGTCGGCGTTGTAGGTGTTGTAGCTGTTGCTCACCGGCATGCCGTGACGGTCGCCGTACAGGCCGGTGTAGTTGGTGAGGCTGTCGTTGGCGGTGTGGGCGATCAGCGGGGTGTGGTTGTTGGAGAGCATGGTGCCGTTCTGCTCGATGAAGTTGAGAAGGTTCGGCATCATCTCCAGGTCCGACGGCACGTTGGGGTTGTCCCGGAAGAAGTGCACGTTGTCGAAGGTGATCTCGACCACATGGGACACGCCGTTGCCGAGCTGGCATCCGGCGGTGCCGGTTTCGCTCTTGGCTGTCGCCGCCGCCGGGCCCGCCGCGGTGGCGACAACGGCCACCGCAGAAAGCCCCAGGGTCGTCGTGACGACCGCGATCGCCGTCGTAACCCGTCCGAACCGCCGAAACACGCTCATACCGATCCTTTCGTGAAGGTCGGTTTCGAGACTAGGAATGCGCAGGTTGCCGCCGGGCGGAACAGCGGTCAACGGTGCCTGAAGCTCAGGTGAACGTTTGGTACCGCCTTGACCGGCCAGCCGTTGCGCACGGCCAGCTGCCGGAGGCCCTCCCACTCCTGGCTCTCCGCCCCGCTGGTGGCGGCGGCGGCCGCGGCCGGGGCGGCGGTGGAGCCGGGGCCGAGGGGTTGGGTGCCGGTCAGGGCGCAGGGCAGGGCGAGCTGGAAGTTCACGTTCCACTGGGGGGCGTGGTTTTCCGGCGGGTTGGCGTAATCCAGAACCTCGGCCAGGTTGTTGGCGGCGGCGTCACGAGGCGTGAGCGGCGCCAGGCCCCAGCGCCACTCGATCATCTTCAGGATCGAGGTGTGATCGTACAGGCCCTTGGCGACGACGCCGCGCTGGGCCAGCGGCGAGAAGACCAGGCAGGGAACGCGAAAGCCGCGCAAGCCGGTGAGTGCCGGGTTGGTGTCGGGCGCAGTGGTGGGCGCCACGTGGTCGAAGAACCCGCCCCTCTCGTCGAAGGTGATGACCAGCACGGTGCGGTGCCAGTTCGGGCTGTTCGTGACCGTCTGGTACACCAGGTTCATGAAGGCCTCCCCGTTGCGGATGTCGCCATGGGGGTGGTCGTCGTTGGACAGTCCGTCGATCGCCTCGAGTCCGAGGTTGGGGTCGACATAGGACACCGCCGGCAGCGTCCCGAGGGCGGCCGCCAGCTTGAACTGCAGGAAGGTCTGGCTGATGCCCAGATATTTGGCGCCCCACAGCGCCAGGAAGGGCAGGTCGCTGAAGTAGTAGGTGCCCGAGACGCCCGCCGCCTGGAGCCGGTCCCAGATGGTGGGCATCGACGTCAGGGTGAAACTGTTGCTGGTGCGGTCCGTCTGGGCGGCGTGGAGGTACATGCGGTTGGGGAAGGTTGGGCCCAAGGTGGCGGCGAAGTAGTTGTCGCACGCGGTCCACGCCGGCGCCGCCTGGCCGGTGAAGCCCAGGTCGGGCCGGGTGTAGTACCCGATGGAGAAGGGGTCGTTCACCTTCAGCCAGCCGTCGCAGGCGCCGTTGTCGTATTCCACCCGTGCCCCTTGGTACGAGTGGTCGGGATCGGCGTGCCCGCAGCCCTGGAAGGTCGTCAGGTGGTACGTCGGGTGCAGCGTGCCGGTGGTGTCGGGGTAGCGGAGCCCGGACTGCCTGCCGTTGGCGCCGGGGAGCCAGCCAAGCAGGTGGTCGAACGAGCGGTTCTCCATGCACAGGACGACCACATGGTCAAAGCCGGCCGAGGTGGGTGCCGGCAGGGCTGCGGTCTGCCGGGTGCCGGCGAGGGAACGGGCCGCCCGGGCCCACGCCGACGCCCCGCCCAAGGCTCCCGCACCGAGAACGCCGCCGCCGAGAGTGCCGGCACCGAGGACGAACTGTCGCCGAGTCAAGGTCACGGACGGAGTCTGTCAGCCCGGCAGGCCCCGCCAAGGGCCCCCGAACCAAGAAGTCAGCCAGCTTTCATCTGGGGTTCGGTTTCCGCCGCCGTACGGCAGGGCATGGATCCGTCATCGTTAACGTTTCGTTCATGGAACGACCGCAATATCTATGCCTTGTTCACGTCGGTTTCCATAGCGTTACCCAGGACTTTCACAAACTACAGAGTGACGACCGGGCAAGGTGCCGGCGCAGACGGTTGCGCTTCGTCCCGGGCTTTGGGCGACACCGCACCGTCAAGCAAGCAACTGCCGGGCAAAGACTGTCAGGCAATCAAGGGAGGGAACCTTTATGTACCTATCGCTGAAGCGCGCCGCGCTTCTGGCCACCGCGGCCACGACCCTCGTCGGGTTCGTGGGCTGCAGCAAGTCGAGCACGACCACCAACACCACGACGGCGGCGTCGGGGGCGACCACGACTGCGCCGGCCGCCAACATCTCGGCGACGTCGTTCACGTCCGACTTCTCGGCCATGGCCCAGCTGAAGTCGGTGGCGGCCAAAGGAAAGGGCCTGATCGGCGTCCTTCTGCCTGACAGCACCACCTCGGCCCGTTACGAATCCTTCGACCGGCCGTATCTCACCAAGGCGCTCGAGGCCGCCGGCTTGTCGGCCAGCGACCTGAAGATCGACAACGCCCAGGGCAGTGCCAGCACCATGCAGACCCAGGCCGAGGCCGATATCACCGCCGGCGCCAGCGTCCTGCTGGTCGACGCCCTCGATTCCGGCAGCGGCGCCGCCATCGAGTCCAACGCCACCTCCAAGGGCGTCAAGGTGGTCGACTACGACCGGCTGGTGAAGGGCGGCACGGCGGGGCGGATCTACGTCAGCTTCGACAACGTCAAGGTCGGCCAGCTCATCGGCCAGGGCGAGGTCGACTGCATCTCGGCGTGGAACGTCTCCAAGCCCAACATCTTGATCATGGACGGCGACCCGACGGACAACAACGCCCTCCTCTTCGCCCAGGGCTACAACGGCGTCCTGCAGCCGCACTTCGCCGACGGCAGCTATGTGAAGGTTGGCGAGCCGGCCGGAACCTGGACCCCCTCGGTGGCCCAGACGACCTTCGACCAGCAGTTCACCGCCCACCCGAACATCAATGCGGTGGTGACGCCGAATGACGACAACGCCAACGCGGTGATCGCCTCGCTGCAGAAGGCCAACATCCCGGCCAAGCACTTCCCGACGACCGGTCAGGACGCGTCGCTCTCCGGCCTGCAGAACATCCTCAAGGGCTACCAGTGCGGCACCGTCTACAAGCCGATCTACCTGGAGGCCCAGGGCGCGGCCGCCGTGGCCCTGTACCTCCGGGCCGGCATGACGCCGCCGACCGGGCTGACGAACGGCACCACCAAGGACGCCACCGCCAACGCCGACGTTCCGTCGGTGCTCCTCACGCCCGTGTGGGTGACCACCGCCAACATGGAGTCGACGGTCGTCAAGGACGGGGCCGTCAAGGTGTCGGACCTGTGCATCACCGCCGTGGCGTCGGCCTGCTCCGCCGCCGGCATCAGCTAGTCCATCCCTTCGCCGCACCGGGCCTTCCGCGGAAGGCCCGGTGCGGCGGTTTTTCCGGGGGCGAGGCGGGCGGTAGCGGTTTCCCGGGCGGTAGACCGGGGTCCAGGTGGGGCGACCCGGACCCCGGGTACCGCCCAGGGATTGTCGTCAGGGAGTGTTGGAGAGGAAGAAATCGTGACCACACATATGGCGGTGCCGGGCCGTATTGATCCCGCTGGGGACGCAGGCGAGGGACCGGGGGCGAATGCCGCCGAACCGCTCCTCAGCCTGCGGGGCGTCGACAAGACCTTCGGCGCAGTACAGGCGCTGACAAAGGTGGACCTGGACGTGCCCGCGGGTCAGGTGACGGCGCTGGTCGGCGACAACGGCGCCGGCAAATCGGTGCTGATCAAGTGCATCGCGGGCATCCACACGCCCGATTCCGGCCAGATCTTCTGGGCCGGGCACCCGGTGCACATCCGTACCCCTCGAGACTCCGCCGCCCTCGGCATCGAGACCGTCCACCAGGATCTGGCGCTCTGCGACAACCTCGACATCGTCCAGAACATGTACCTGGGCCGGGAGATCACCCGCATGGGCCTCCTCAACGAGGAGGACATGGAGAAGTCGGCGGGCACGACCCTGAAGAGCCTGGCGGTCACGACGGTGCGCTCGATACGCCAACCGGTGGCGTCGCTCTCCGGGGGCCAGCGGCAATCGGTGGCCATCGCCAAGGCGGTGCTGTGGAACTCCAAGCTGGTGATCATGGACGAGCCGACGGCGGCCCTGGGCGTGGCGCAGACGACCATGGTCCTCGATCTGGTGCGCCGCCTGGCCGACCGTGGCCTAGCCGTCCTGCTCGTCTCCCACAACATGAACGATGTGTTCGAGGTCGCCGACGGGATAGCCGTCCTCCGGCTGGGCCACATGGTGGCCCAGCGGCCGGCGGCGGAGATGGACAAGCAGATCGTCGTCGACCTCATGACGACAGGCGTGTCGACTCGTGCTGCGCCGGCCGCAGGGACCGGTCCGGCGAGGGCCTCGGCGCGGGCGGAGAGGGAGTCCACAAGGGACGAGGCCTGAGATGACCGACATCAAAGAACCCGAACCGACGGCCAGCGTGATCGAAGAGGCGGAGAAGGTCACCGCCGCCGCGGCCAAGAACGCCGAACTGGCGGTGGCGCCGGAGCTGGTGGCGACGTCGCTCACCGACTACTTCAGGGGCGCCGTGGCCCGGGTCCGCGGTGGGGACAGCGGGGTGCTCCCCGTCCTCGGCGGCCTCATCCTCATTTCGATCCTGTTCCAGTCGCTCAACCATCTCTTCCTGACGGCCGGGAACCTGGTCAACCTCCTGATCCAGGGCGCCGTCTACATGCTGCTGGCCATGGGCGAGATCTACGCCCTCCTTTTGGGCGAGATCGACCTCTCGGTCGGCTTCGTCGGCGCCATCGGCGGGGTGATCACCGCCGAGCTGGTGAAGCAATCGATCGGCTGGCCGTGGTGGGCCGCCATCATCGCCGGCCTGCTCGCCTGCGCCGCCATCGGCGCCATCCAGGGCAGCATCATCACCCGCCTCGGCCTGCCGTCCTTCGTGGTCACCCTGGCCGGCCTCCTCGGCTGGCAGGGGGCGCTGCTGCTCATCCTGGGCAAGGGCGGCGTACTCCCCATCAACAACAAGGTGATCAACGACCTGGCGAGCGGCAACCTGACGGCGACGGCGAGCTGGATCGTGATGCTGGCCGTGGTGGCGGCGTTCTCGCTGCGGATCTGGTTGAAGGAATCGCGGCGGCGAGCCAGCGGCCTGGTGGCGCCGCCGGTGGGGCTGACGGTCATCAAGATCGTGGGCGCCTTCGCCGCAGGCATCGTGGTGGTGCTGATCTGCAACACCAACCGGGGCCGGGCCCTGCCGATCCGGGGTCTCCCGTGGGTCGTGCTGATCGTCCTCGGTGTCCTGGCGATGTGGACGATCCTGCTCGGGCGGACCAAGTTCGGCCGGTACATGTACGCCATCGGCGGGAACGCCGAGGCGGCCCGGCGGGCCGGCGTGAACCTGGCCGGCATCAGGACCATGGCGTTCACCCTGGCGTCGTTCAGTGCCGGCATCGCCGGCATCATCTATGCCTCCCGACTCCGGTCGATGTCCACCTCCTTCGACGGCGGCACCCTGGTGCTCTACGCCGTGGCCGCGGCCGTGATCGGCGGGACCAGCCTCTTCGGCGGCCGGGGCAAGCCGGTGCACGCCATCCTCGGGGGCCTGGTCATCGCGGCCATCGACAACGGCATGGGGTTGCAGGGATACAGCTCGGCGGCCAAGTACGTGGTGACCGCATTCGTGCTGCTGGCCGCGGTCACCATTGACTCGGTGGCCCGGCGGGGGCGGGTCGGGCGCTAACCGGCCTCAGGCGGGTGGCGCCCCGGCCACCAGGCGGTACCCGGCGCGGGGCTCGGTCGCGATGAACGGCGGGCCGTCGGGATCCTCCAGCTTGGCCCGAAGGCGGCGGATATAGACCCGGGTGTACTCCGTCTCGGTTTCGTAGCCGGGCCCCCACACCCGGCGGAGCAGCGTGGCGTGGGTCAACAGCTTGCCCGGCGCCTGGGCCAGCTCCCGCAGAAGGGCGAACTCGGTCGGGGTGAGATGGACCGGCTCGCCGCCCTTGGTGACGATCTGGGCGTCGAAATCGATGGTGACGGCACCGAAGCGCAGTGGCCCGATCGAGGCCGTGCGGGCCGCCACCCGGCTGCGACGCAACAGGGCGGTGATCCGGGCGAGCAGCTCGTCGATCCCGAACGGCTTGGTCAGGTAGTCGTCGGCCCCCAGGTTGAGGGCACGCACCTTGTCCTGCTCCCCTCGCCGGGCGGACACCACGATGAGGCCCACCGAGGAGACGGCCCGGATGTCGCGGCACAGGTCGAAGCCGTCGGCATCGGGCAGCATCAGATCGAGCAGCACGATCTCCGGTTGGCTGCTCGTGACAATATCGAGGACCTCTTCGCCGTTCCGGGCGATCAGCACGGTGAACCCCCGCACCATGAGGTTGGCCCGGACCAGGTCGACGATGCTGCGGTCGTCCTCCACGACGAGGACCACCGTCGAGTCGTTGTTCACCACCCCTACCGTGACCGGTCGAGGAGGGGCGCCGCCATCCCGCCCGACCGGGGCGGGGCCAGCGGCGGCTCCGGCGGCCCGGCGCCGTCGCCCGCCACCGGTTCAACCGGCAGGGTCACCAGGACCGAGGTGCCCACCGCCACCGGTTCCAAGGCGATGGTCCCGCCGTGGGCTTCCACCACACCGCGGGCGATGGCCAGGCCGAGGCCGGCGCCCGGGCCGTCGGTGCGGCCCCGTTCGTGGGGCCGGAACACCCGCTCCAACTCGGCGGGGTCCCGGCCGATGCCGCCGCCGTCGTCGGCGACCCGCACCTCCACCTCGGCCCGGCTGGGGGCCAGCCGGGCCGTCACCACGACGCCGGTAAGGCCGCGGCCGTGGCGAACGGCATTCTCGAACAGGTTGACGAAAACCTGCTCCAGGCGGTCGTGGTCGCCCCAGATCGGAGGCGCGTCCACCGTGTGCAGGTGGAACAGCGACGACGGCGCCTCGGTCACACAGCGCCGGGCCGCCTCCAGGACCAGTCCGAGGTCACACCAGTCCTGCTGCAGCCGCAGGTCGCCCGAGTCGATGGCGCTGAAGTCCAGCAAGTCGCCCACCAGCCGCCCCATCCGGGCCGATTCTGAGGCAATGGAGTCCAAGAAGCGCTGTTGCGACTCAAGGTCCCAGTCGACGTCGGGCTGGCGCAGCGTCGAGGCATAGCCCTGGATGGCGGTGAGCGGGGTGCGCAGCTCGTGGTTGAGGCGAAACAGGAATTCCCGCTGGCGGGTCTGGGAACGCCGCAGCGATGCCGCTTCGGCATTGGCCCGTTCCGCCACCTGCCGCTCCAGCGCCAGGCGGAGCGAACGGGCGGCATCGTCGAGCAGGTCGACGGCATCGTCGGAACGCTGCCGGGGGTTCGACCACCACGCGGTGACGACCGCCGGTCCGTCCGGCGCATCGATGCGGACGGCCAGCGTGTCGTCGTCGACCGATCGCGGCCCTTCCACGGTGTTGGGGAGGCTGAGCATGGCCGCCGCCGCGGCCCGCTGCCGCTGCGCCGCCACCGCCCCCCTCCCCGGTCCGAGATCGATGGGCGCCACCGTCGATGGCTCGCCGGTTGCCCGGTGGATGGCGATGGCATCGGCGCCCAGGCCCCGGCACAGGGCCAGCAAGGCGATCGCCAAGCCGCCGTGGGCCGGCAGCGGCCCGGCCAGGGTGTCGAGCACGCCGCGGAGGGTCTCCAGGACCCGGTTGCGGCGGGTGGCCTCGGCCAGGAGGCGCTCCCGCTCGATGGCTGCCGCGGCGTGGCTGGCGTAGAGCGACACCAGCTCCAACTGGTCGGCCTGGGGCCGGCCGACCGTGTCGGCATACCCCGAGACCGCTCCGAGCACCGAGAACGATCCGAGGATGGGCACCGACCAGGTGCTCCGGGGCGTGGCCGCCGGGCCGGCGAAGAGGGCCCATCGACCATCCCGGCGGAGGTCCTCCACCACCACCACCTCACCGGTGGCCGCGGCGACACCCGGTGGACCGCCGCTCGATCCGATGGGCACCAGGGCCAGGCGTTCAAGGAATGGCCCGTCCAGCCCAACCGCCGCCGAGCAGCGCAGCAGCACGCGCCCCTCCTCGTCGGGCTGGTCGAGGAGGTGGACGCAGAGCTGATCGATGCCCACCGCCTCGGCCATCGCCGACACGATGAGCGGCAGGCTGGCCGAGGGCTCGACCTCGGCCAGCTGGTCGACCAGGCTGCGCAGCCGGCGGAGCTGGCGGCGGGCGGTGGAATCGACCTCGATTCCGCTGATCAACGCCACGACATCGTCGGGGTGGACCTCGAGAGGCGAGACATTGGCGACGATGTCGCCGTCGCGAAGCACGGCGATGCGGTCGGCGAGACGGAACACCTGCTCCAAACCGTGGGAGACGAGCAGGATCGCCGTCCCCATGGCCCGGAGCTGGGCCAAGAGCCGCTCCACCACCAGGGTTTCAGCCACCCCGAGGGATGCCGTCGGCTCGTCCAGGATGAGCACCGCCGGGCGCCGGCGGACGGCTCGGGCGATGGCGACCAGCTGGCGCTGGCCGCCCGACAGCATGCCCACCGGCACCAGCGGCTGCGGGATGTTGATGTGCAGCAACTCGAACAGGGCGTGGGTCTCCCGGAACATGGTGGCTTCGTCGAGCAGGGCGCCGTTCAGCCGTTCGCTGCCCAGGAAGACGTTGGCGACAGCGTTCAGGTTGTCGCACAGCGCCAGGTCCTGCCACACGATGGCCACGCCCTGGTCCCGGACGCCGATGGCGTCGGCGCTCAGCGGGCGGCCGTCGAGTTCGATGACCCCGGCGTCGCTGCTTTCGGCGCCGGCGACGCAACGCACCAACGTGGACTTGCCGGCGCCGTTCTCCCCGACCAGGGCGACAATCTCGCCGGAGCGGATGGCCAGGTTGACGCCCCGCAGGACCGAGCGGGCGCCGTAGCGCTTGTGCACCCCCCGGATTCGGAGGGTGGCGGCGCCGCCGGCCGGGCCGTCGCTCACGTCTGGCCGGTGGGCGCCGCCGACGGGGCGGCGCGGACCCGTGCCTGGGTCACCGGCGGCGGGGTACCGCCCGCCAGGCGCATGAGGTTGAGCAGGGCGTGGGTGGCGGGGCGCCCGGTGGCCAACCGCAGCACGGACTGGTCGTCCAGCCCCAGCATGGCGGCGGCCCAGTCGGGAAGCAGCCCGACGGCCCCTTGCAGGATGACTCCGTAGGCCAGTTGCAGCGATCGCGGCCGGAAGGGGGGGACGAGCAGGTGGCGAACCGTGTCCCGCGCCTGCGGACCGGCGACCAGTTCCGGCCGCACCGCGGCAAAATAGGCCGCCACCTGAGCCCGGCTGCGGGGGACGTCGGTCGCACCGAGGCGCTCGGCGACGATCCGGACCTCGTCGTAGTACCGATCCTGGTCCTCGGGGCTGATCGGCAGCAGGCTGAAGCGACGGTGGGCGTTGAGGAAGCTCGACACTTCGGCCACATGGATCCAGCGCAGCAGCGCAGGATCGTCGGCCCGATACGGCCGGCCGTCGGGCGCGACCCCCCGGACCCGGGTGTGGACCGCCTTGACCGCCTCGATGATCCCTTCTGCCACCGGCGCGGCGGCGTACGTCGTGGCGGTCACGAACGACGAGGTCCGTGACAGCCGCTGAAAGGGTCGCTCGCGCCAGGCGGAGTGCTCATCGACGCCGGCCATGGCCAGGGGGTGGAGGGTCTGAAGGATGACGGCACTGACGCCGCCGATGAGCATCGAGGCGTCGCCGTGGACCCGCCAGGTGACACTGCCCGGGCCGAACAGCCCCGGGTCACCGACGGGGGCGGTGTACTGCTCCTGCGGAAAGCGATCGCTGCCGAACGCTTTCCTCACCGGCTCGAGTACCGCCTGCCGCAGCGGCAGGATGGGGTTCGGGGGCAGGAGGCTGAGTCGCACCGGAACTAACGGTATCGGCCGGCCGCCTTCTACCTCCGGTCAAACTCGGAGCGCCGCGCCGGTGTTCAGAAATGCCAGGGAAACGGTGACCAGTCCGGCGGCCGTTTCTCCAGGAACGCGTCGCGCCCCTCGGCGGCCTCGTCGGTCATGTAGGCCAGCCGGGTGGCCTCGCCGGCGAAGACCTGTTGGCCCACGAGCCCGTCGTCAACCAGATTGAAGGCGAACTTGAGCATCCGCTGCGACGTGGGACTCTTCCCGTTCACCAGTCGGCCCCATTCCAGAGCGACGCGTTCCAAATCGGCATGGGGCACGACGTTGTTCACCATCCCCATGCGGAAAGCCTCCTCGGCGCCATATTCCAGGCCCAGGAAAAAGATTTCCCGCGCCCGTTTCTGGCCGACCTGACGGGCCAGATACGCCGACCCGAAGCCACCGTCGAAGCTGGCCACGTCGGCGTCGGTCTGTTTGAACCGGGCGTGCTCGGCGCTGGCGATGGTCAGGTCGCACACCACGTGCAGGCTGTGCCCGCCGCCGACCGCCCAGCCCGGGACCACGCAGATCACCACCTTGGGCATGAAACGGATCAGCCGTTGGACCTCGAGGATGTGAAGACGGCCGGTGCGCGCCGGGTCAATCGTCGGCGCCGTGTCGCCCTCGGCGTAGCGGTACCCGTCCCGCCCGCGAATGCGCTGGTCGCCGCCCGAGCAGAAGGCCCAACCCCCGTCCTTGGGCGAAGGGCCGTTCCCGGTCAGCAGCACACACCCCACGTCGGAGGTCATGCGAGCGTGGTCGAGGGCCCGGTACAGCTCGTCCACCGTCTGAGGACGAAAGGCGTTGCGGACCTCGGGGCGGTTGAATGCCACCCGGACGGTTGGCTGGTCCACGGCCCGGTGGTAGGTGATGTCGTGGAAATCGAATCCCTCCACCGGCCGCCAGGCGCCGGGGTCGAACGGGCTGGCGCTCACGATCATCCCTCCTGTCTACAGGAGGCGGGATGGGCAGACCCAGGCCGGGCGGCCAGGGGAATCGCTGACGACGGCCGCTAGCGGCGGGGAGGACCGAAGGTGACGCT
Organism: Acidimicrobiales bacterium; assembly: GCA_036264135.1. Classification (GTDB taxonomy): domain Bacteria; phylum Actinomycetota; class Acidimicrobiia; order Acidimicrobiales; family Palsa-688; genus DATARN01. The sequence goes on along the minus strand of DATARN010000157.1, from coordinate 15,076 downwards.
GCCCGGGCTGGACACCCGATCGGCGGCGGCGCGGCGGGTGTCCGACGGGGGAGTCGGATGGGGACGCCTCTCGGCGGTCCGGACTGGGATGGCCGCCCGTTCCATCCGGGCGAGGGCGACCATGGCCAGGCCAGCAGGGCGGCGGTGAGAAGACAGACAGTGACGAACAATCCGAGTGATTGGGCGATACCGACGAGATGCACGGGGGTTGGTCCCTTCTCCGGGAGGTCTGTCTTTACTATCGGCCAGCTTGCTGGGTTTCAGGAGGGAATCGGCTGAGAAAGTCCTGAGAGAGCCAGATGGCCAAAATGCCGTTCACAAGGTCTTCTTCGTCGGGCAATGGCAAAGTGACAAACGCGGAGTAGTTTCGTTCTATGTCCGGCCGGTTCCGACTCCGCATCGAACTACCGGATAGGCCGGGAGCCCTGGCCAAGGCCGCCGCCGCCATCGCCTCCACGGGTGGCAACGTCATGTCGGTCGACATCCACGAGATCGACGGCGGGCGCAGCGTCGACGAGATCTTGGTCGATTTGCCCGAAGGCCCGGAGCAGACGATCCGGACCACGCTGGCGGCGGTGCTTCGGGATGCCGGGGCCGGTACCTTGCTCTCTATGCGTCCCGACGCGGGCATCGTCGATCCGATCGTGCGAGCCCTCCACTGGGTGGGCTTCGCCTTGGAGGCGGAACCCCAGGATTGCGACCTGGCCCTCGCCCAGTCCCTCTCCGAGATCTGCATGACGGACATGGCCTGGGTGTGGTCGCCGGGGGAGGCGTCCCGGCTGCTCGCCGGCCGACGCGCCATCTCCCTCGGGAGCGCGGTCGTCACCCGAGAGAACGAGTTGCCGCCCGAGGTGGCGTCGACCGCCGTCGGTCCGAGCTGGGTCATGGCCGTACCCGACGACCAGCTCAACCCCAGCCGGGTGGGCTTCGCGGCCCGAAACTCCGACGTCCGGTTCACCGCCTCGGAGGTGGCCCGGGCCGAGGCGCTGATGTCGGTGTGCTTCCGGCTCAGCGCATCGGCCGTCCGGCACGGCTGAACCGGCCATCTCGAACTCGCCACCCGTGGCGGCGATGGATCCCGAGGCCGCCGACATCATCGCCCGGCTGGAACTGGCGCCTCACCCCGAAGGCGGCCACTACCGCCGCACATGGCGCCACCCCGGCGGCCTCGGCAGCGCCATCTACTTCCTCTTGGCCGAGGGAGAACGGTCCCACTGGCACCGCAACCAGCAAACGGAACTGTGGCACTTCTACGCCGGCGGCCCGCTCGAGCTGTCCACGTCGCCCGACGGGATCCAGGTTGCCCGGATCGTCGTGGGCCCGGACCTGGCCACGGGACAGCGGCCCCAGGCCGTCGTCGCCGCCGGTTGCTGGCAATCGGCACGGCCGCTCGGGCGGTGGGTGCTGGTGGGGTGCTCGGTGACCCCCGAGTTCGACTTCGCGGGATTCGAACTGGCGCCTGCGGAATGGCGACCGGGTGGAGCCGGCCGGTAACTCGGCACCGCAATTCCGGAGCCCGGCGTCTCCGCATTGTTGGGAACCCGGTCCGGGTGGGCCGTCCCGTCTATCGTCACCGCCATGGCAGCGAACAAGCAGCCGGCCGACCCCGCCCTGCCGGTCACGACCAACCCGCCCGCCGCGGCCACCCGCAGAGCGCCCGCCAAACGAGCGACCAAGGCGTCGGCTCGCGCCGCCACCAGCCGGGCTCCCGACACCCTCGCCATCGACGTCGGTGGCACCGGAATCAAGGGGTCGGTGCTCGACGCCGCCGGCGGGATGGAGCACGACCGGGTCCGCCTGGCCACGCCCTATCCCCTCACCCCGCAGATCCTGATCACGACCATCGACGAGCTGATCCGCTCCCTGCCACCGTTCGGTCGCGTCTCGCTCGGCTTCCCGGGCATGGTTCGCGACGGCAAGATCCTCACCGCGCCCCACTTTTTGAGCGCCAAGGGCGCCGACGGCAAGCCGGAACCGAAGCTGGTCGCGGCCTGGACCGGTTTCGACCTCCAGTCGGCGCTGGAGACGGCGTTCGCCAGGCCGGCCAAGGTGGCCAACGACGCCGATCTCCAAGGCGCCGCCGTCGTGAAGGGCGACGGCCTTGAGCTGGTGGTCACCCTGGGCACCGGTATCGGCACCGGCCTGTTCTATCGCGGCCGCCTCTGCCCTCACCTGGAGCTGGCCCAGCACCCCTTCAAGGCAGGGAAGTCCTACAACGAGTACCTGGGAGAGGCGGCCCGCCAGAAGGTGGGAAACGGCAAGTGGAACGATCGGGTGCGCCTCATGATCAAGACGCTGCACTCCCTGGTCTTCTGGGACCACCTCTATGTTGGCGGCGGCAACGCGGCGCGCGTCAAGGGCTCCCTGCCCGACGGCGTCACGCTGGTCGACAACGACGCCGGCATCCTCGGCGGCATCCGCCTCTGGGAGCGAGACGGGCGGTAGCCGAGCCGGCCTACCGGTGGACGGTCAGGATGTCCACCTCGCCGTCGGCGACCGGGGGGACGGGGACGACGACCAGCCCGGCGGAAACGGGGAGAGGCCCGCTGAAGACCGTCGGTGGCTGGGGTAGCGGACCGCTGCTGGCTGCCACCCGGGCGACCGTCACCACCGCCCGGCCGGTTGCCGCTCCCGGGAGGTGGAGGGCCACCGTGACCGGTGCCGGCGCCGGCTGGGCGGCTGCCGCTTGGGCGCAGCGGGGGTTGGCCCCGGGGAGGCAGCTGACGTGGCGCCCCACCATGGCCACCACCACCCCATGGGCGTCCCGGCCGGCCAGCACCGACACGGTCTCGTCGCTGGAGGTGGTTTCCAGCAGGTCGGCGGTCATGCGGGCATAGGCCGCGTACACCCAGAAGTTGGGCCGGGGTGTCGAGCCGTCGAGTTGCAGCAGCCCGTCGAGGGTGGGCGATGGGCAGTCGTCGACCAGCGCGCCGCGGGCGTCGGGCTCCGGCCAGCAGGAGCGACCCGCCTGGTCGACCCGGGCGTGCTCCAGGGCGGCGATGTCCCCCAGCGCCCATCCCGGGAGGGCGTCGTCCGCGGGGCGGCCGTATTCGTTCACCCAGACCTGGGGATGGCCGAGGGCGGGCCGCTCGGCGATCAGCCGGCGGGCCTCGGCCAGGTGATCCTCGATCACCTGGGGCTGATCGTTGAAATCCCGGGGGCGGGCGCCGAGGCTGTCATCGATCTCGTGCCAGGTCACGGCGGCCAACTTCAGCCCGTGGACGGCGGCGAAGTCCAAGAAGGTCGTGAGGTCGATTTCATGGGGGTCGTACTGGCCGGGGTAGTCGGCGAAGTGGGACAGGCTCGGACCGACGATGGCGGCTGCGGGATCGGCGACCTTGATGGCCTGGTAGGCCACCTCGAACTGTTCCAGGTAGTCCGCGGGAGTGGAGGCCTGCCAATCGGCGGCGGGGTAGTAGCTGGGACTGGCCGGTTCGTTCTGGACCTCCCAGTACGACACCCGGTGGCCGGACGCTTCGATCGCCCGGACGGTCGCAGTGACCCAGCGCCGGTACCCGTCCCAATCCGACCAGGGCGTCTTGGCCCCCGCCCCGGTGTTGGTCTCGCTCTGCCACAGGTTGGAGAGCAGCAAGGTGGTCGGGGCGCCCGACGCCGCGGCCAGGTCCCAGGACGACCAGTCGAACGTGGCCTTCCCCGGCTGGTAGTTGGGCGACCCGCGCCACCGGTAGGGCGCCAGTTGCTGCAGGCGAGCGGCGATGGCGCCGACCGGGTACAGCGAGTTGAGGAACCCCAGCGCCCGATGCTGGGCGGCGCCGGTCGAAACCGTGGCGTCGACGGTGACACACGCCCCCGCCGCCGGGCAGGGGTTGGCCAGCACCACGGGATTCGACGCCGCAGGCATCCCGGGGCCGGCGTCGTTGGTCGGCACGACGGTCACCGTGTACCGCCGGCCGTACGGCAGGCCGTGGAAGGCGGCGTTCGTGCACGCCCGGCAGGTAAGAGACCCGGCGTTGGTGGGTCCGTCGTACAGCTGGACGAGCGCACCCGAGGCGGCGACGCCCGACGCCGCCGGGGTCCAGCGCACCGTGAGCCCGTTGGTGCCTGCCTCCCGGGCGGCGACGACCGACAACGCCGGGTCGGGCGGCCGGTCGGCCAGCACCACCACCGGCGCCGACGTCGCCCGCGCCCGGCCCGAGACGACCACCCGGTAGGCCACGCCGGCCGGGAGAGGCCCGAGCGTCGCCGACGGCGACCAGCTCGCCACCCGGGCGACCATCCGGCCCGCGGCCGCGGTCACCGCCTCGACCTGGTAGGTGGCCGGCGGGGTGCCGTTTGGCGGGTCCCAGTGGGCCACGATCGTCGCCCCGGTCGCCGCCTGGGCGACCAGGCCTCGAGGTGCCCCGCCGTGATCGCCGCCCGGTGCCACGGCGTGCCCGGCAGCATCCCACCACAGCACGGCCGCGACGAGGAGGGCCCCCACCCCAACGATCCCGCGGCCCCGCACGGCGCCGGTTCTAGGCGAGGACGTCCTTGGTGGTAAAGCGCGCCCAGGCGGCGGCGCCGAAGACGGCGATGTACGCCAGCTGCAACGTGAGGTCGTGGGTGATGGCCGTCCACTGCACCGGGTTGCGGAGCAGGTCGCCGAAGGCGAACCAGTTGTGGGTGAACAGCCACGGATGGATGGCGGAGACCTGCGGCACCCCGTCCAGCACGGCGCTGAGCACCGCGAAGCCGACCGTGGCCGCCATGGCGCCCACGGGGACGTCGGTCACGGTGGAAACGAACAGGCCGATCGCCGCCATGCCGAACAGCCCGGCCCCGACGACGAGCGATGCGATGAGGGTTCGGCCGATGCCGCTGGCCAGCGACAGCGTCGAGCCCGAAAGGGTGGTGACCCGCCCAAGGGGGAAAAGGATGGCGCCGGCGATCAGGCCGCCCGCGGCCACCGCCAGCGCGGCGGCCAGGCAATAGACCGCCACCGTTCCCGCCTTGATCAGGAGCAGCCGGGACCTGCCCGCCGGCCGGACCAACAGGTAGCGCAGCGTTCCCAGGCTCGCCTCCCCCGCGATGGAGTCGCCGGACACGACGGCCACGGTGAGGGGGAGGAAGAAGGGAACGGTCACCGTCAGGCCGGCGAGCGACGCGAACACGCCGTTACGGGTCACCTGATCCAGGAACGTCGGCCCCTCCCCGGCCGATGGGCCGCCCGAGGTCCAGACCAGCACGGCGAGCAGCGCGGGGATGGCGGCCAGGATGAGCAGCAGCGCCTTGACCCGGCGGCGACGGAACTGGGTGGCGAGCTCAGCGCGCCACATCGAAGCCCTCACCGGTCAAGGCGACGAACGTGTCCTCCAGGCTGGGCCGCACCGTGATCAGGCTGCGGACACCAACCTCGGCCTCGACCAGTGCCCGGCAGCAGTCTTCCGGCAGTTGCCCGTCGAGGCGGGCGCTGACCTCGTCGCCCGCGACCAGCACCTCCGTGAGGCCGAGACGCTCGAGTACCACTGCCGCGTCGGCCGCCTGGGCGGTCTCCACCGCCAGACGGCGACCACCGCTGGCTTGGAGTTCGGCGATGGTGGACTGCGCCAATATTTTCCCGAGCGACATCACCGCCACGTGGGTGCACACCTGCTCGACCTCCGAGAGGAGGTGGCTGGAGAGGAACACGGTCGTGCCGTCCCGCGCCAGTTCTTGGATGAGATGGCGTATCTCCCGGGTGCCCTGCGGGTCCATGCCGTTGGTCGGCTCGTCGAGGACCAGTAGCTGGCGGGGCTTCAGGAGGGCCGACGCCAGCCCGAGGCGCTGGCGCATTCCCAGCGAGTAGGCCTTGTAGCGCCGCGACCGGGCGGCGGTGAGCCCGACCCGGGCCAGGGCGTCGTCGATGCGGGTGGCGCGCGTCGCCCGGTCGCCGTCGGGCCCGGCGGCGTCGAAGCGAGCCAGGTTCTGCGCTCCGCTCAGCCACGGGTAGAAGGCCGGACCTTCGATGAGGGCTCCCACCCGGGGCAGGACCACGCCGGCGGCGGCGGGCATCGGTTGGCCGAAGAGCCGGCAACTGCCGCCGGTGGCGTTCAGCAGGCCGAGCAGCACCCGGATGGTGGTCGTCTTCCCCGATCCGTTGGGCCCGAGGAATCCGAAGACCGACCCCACGGGGACCTCGAGGTCGATGCCGTCGACCGCCCGAACCTGGCCGAAGTGCTTTTGCAGCCCGGTTGTCTCGATGGCGGGGGCGGCGGCCCCGGAAGGGCCGGCCACGGTGTTCAGGGAGTCGACGCGATCGCCGCTTCCAGCGCGGAGGCGTTGACCGCACCGACGGCCACCCGGCCGTCGTTGAGCACGAGGACGTTGACCAGGGGGGTGGACAGCACCCGGCCCGTGCCGAACGCGCCGCTCACCGGCGTGGCGGCGTTGAGGTACTGGTTCAGCTGGCTCGGAATCTGCACGTTCGGGACGATGGCGACGGTGCCCCAACCTTCACCCACGGTGGTCGGCTGCGGGGTGTCCGGCGTCCCGGTCGCGCTGCTCGAGTGCTTGGTACCGCCGACGGTCTTGTTGGTGACGGTGGAGCCGGGCGGCGGGGTGAAGGAGAACTCCGAGGCGGCCGGCGCCGAGTAACTGACCTTGGTGAAGCCCAGGGTGACGGCGGCGGCCGTCTGGCCCTTGGCGAAGACCTTGACCTGGAGGGGGAAGCCGGTGGCGTTGTCGACGGCGATGGCCACGTGGTCAACGGTCGACGCCGCGGCTTTCGGCGTCAAGATGAGCTCGTAGACATCCTGGTCGGCCACGGTGTCCGAGGCACCAACGGTGACCGTCGTCGACGGGTCGAGGTGGGCCAGCAGGTCACTGGCCTCCTGCGCCGGCGTCTTGACCGCCTCGGCGGGGTTGGCGGTATCGGGCGCCCCCGACGTGGCGGAGCCGGTTCCGGACTCGGTGTAGTGCGTCACCTTTTTGGTCGTCGAATCCCACAGCCACACGTCGTGGCCGTTGTGGACGACGTCGGTCTCGGCCATGCTCTGCAGCAGGGCGACGCGTGTGGTGTCGGGGCCGCCGGCCCAGACCAGCGCCTTGTGCGACCCGGACAGGAGGTCGGTCGGGTTGAAGCCCTGGCCGCCGTGCTGGCCGCCGCTCGTGGCGTTGCTCAGGGCACCGAGATTGGGGATACCGAGGTTGGTGGTGAGCGTCAGCTCGCCCGAAAAGGCGGTCACCTTGGTCTGCTGGACCTTGGCGATGAGGTCCTGCGGCGTGATGGGGGCGAGCGACGGAGCGGCCGAGGCGGACAGGCCCGGGATAGCGGCGATGAGGGCGAGAACGGCGATGACCAGCAGCGGTGCTGACCACCGCAGCCGACGAGTGCGAGCAGAAGCCATGACGCCAGCGTACGACCGTGGACCTAAGACCGCGCTGTGTGCCGGCTGTGAAAACCGGCTCAGGGCCGGTGGGTCACCACCATCGCCGTCCCGGCGGCCCATTCGTCACACGCCGCGGCGTGGTGGGCTCGCACCTCGTCGAGCGGGGGGCGGTGGACGACCACCCCGCCCCGCACCACAGGGACCTGCAACGGTCGCGACGGGCCAGGCGGCGGCGCCGGGTCGGTGGCCACCAGGTCGTCGATGGCATGGTGGTGTTTGGGGTCGAACCGCCGCCACGCCCACTTCCGGCCGGCGACGCCCTCCTTGCCCGGCGACCGTTTGGCGACCGCCCGCAGGTCGCCGCCGCCGGGCGCGCCGATGGCGACCAGCTTGTAGACGAAGCCCGCCGTCGGGCGGTCACCGCCCATGACCACCGCGGTGCCCACCCCGTAGCCGTCGGCCGGCGCCGCGGCCAACGCGGCGAGGGCGGCCTCGTCGAGGTCGCCGGTCACGATCACCCGGGTGGACCGAGCACCCAGTCGGTCAAGTTGAACCCGGGCCCGCCGCGCCTCGTCGGCCAGGTCCCCCGAGTCGATGCGGATGGCACCCAGGCCCGGACCGGCGGCGGCGACGGCGTGGGCGATCCCGCCCTCGGTGTCGTAGGTGTCGACCAGCAGCGTTGTCGCCGCGCCGAGCCGGGCCACCTGGGCGGCGAAGGCCTCCTGCTCGGTGGGATAGGCCAGCATGAAGGCGTGGGCCGCGGTACCGGCGGTGGGAATTCCGTAGCGGCGCCCCGCTTCCAGGTTCGAGGTGCTGGCGAAGCCGACGATCCACGCCGCCCGGGCGGCGGCCACCGCGGCTTCGGGATCGGTGCGCCGGCTGCCCATCTCAATGATGGGCCGGTCCTGGGCGGCGGCGACAATACGGGCACCGGCGGCGGCGACGGCCGAGTCGTGATTGACGATCGACAGCACGATGGTCTCGAGCAGCACCGCCTGGCCGAAGGTGCCGTCCACCGTGATCACTGGTGCGTCGGGGCCATACAGCTCCCCTTCGGCGAAGGCGTCGATGTCGCCGGAGAATCGGTACTCGGCCAGCCAGTCGAGGGTCGGCGGCGAGACAATGGATCGCGCCGCCAGCCACTCGAGCTCGTCGGGGCCGAAGCGGAACCGTTCCAGGGCGTCGAGCAACCGGCCCAGGCCGCAGAACACCCCGTAGTGAGCCCCGGAGGGGAGGTGGCGGGTGAAGACCTCGAAGGTGGCCCGCTGTTCCGCCGTGCCGTCGCGGAGGGCGGCGTCGAGCATGGTGAGCTCGTAGTGGTCGGTGTGAAGGGCGGTCGAGGCCTCGGTCGGCGGAACCGTCATCGCCGGCCGGCCAGCCGGGCCCACCGGGAACCCGGCGACGACGCCTCCGCCGGCGCCGCCCGGAGGCGCTCGGCCCGCAGCGCCTCGCTTTCGGCGTCGTCGAGGGGCGCCAGGTCGCCCACCACCAGGCCGAGCAGCCGATCGGCCAGCGCAGAGTTGCGGGCCAGGACCGGACCGTGCATGTACGTCGACCAGACCCGGCCATTGACGACGCCGTCGGTGCCGTGGCTGCCGTTGCCGATGCCGGTGCGGACCCGCCCGAGCGGTCGGGCCTGCGGACCGGGGACGGTAACGCCGCCGTGGTTCTCGTACCCGGTGAGCCGCGGTAGGCCGGCTTGGGCTTCGGGGTCCACGACCAGTTCACCCACCGCCCGGCGTCCCCGCCCCCGTACGGTCACGCAGTCCAGCAGGGCGAGCCCCGCCTGCTCGACACCGTCGGGGCCCACGAAGGTCTGGCCGAGGATCTGAAGCCCGGCACACACCGCCAGGACGACGGCGCCCCGGTCGACACCGCGATGCAGCGACCGCTGCTCGATCAGTTCCTGAGCGGCCAGCGCCTGGGGCAGGTCCTCGCCGCCGCCGATCACGTACAGGTCGCAGGAGTCGGGCACCCGGCCGCCGGCGTTGATCTCGACGACCTCGGCGAGGTGGCCCCGCCGGCGCAGACGCTGGGCCAGGATGGTGGCGTTGCCCGAGTCCCCGTAGGTGCCCAGCAGGTCCGGGAAGACCAGGGCGATTCCGATGGCGTCAGGCGTCATGGCGGCCCGTGCCGGCCAGGCGTTCCGTGGTGGCCAGGCGTCCCGTGATGGCTTGGAACGAGGTGTAGTTGGCGACGACGTCGACGGTCGCCCCTCCGGCCGCCCGTCCCGCCGCCACGATCGCCTCGACCGGATCGGGCTGGCGCAGATGCTCGACGTCGGCGTATCCGAGGCGGACGGCGAGGTCGGCGCTGCGTTCGCCGGTTGCCACGACCAGCCGGCCCTGGAGCTTCTCGAAGGGGACATCCCACAACCACGACGGGTCCTTGCCGTCGGCGATGCGGGCGTTGATGGCCACCACGACCGGGGTAGGCGGCGGCGACAGCAGGTCGAAGGTCTCGAGCCAGCCGGCGTGGTTCTTGGCGAGGAGCAGGCGGGCGCACGTGCCCTCCACGGTCACCGTCCGGTAACGGCCCGCCACCTCCGACGTCGCCGCCATGGCCGCCAGGGCCTCGGACCGCCCGACGCCGAGACGGTGGGCGGCTTCCATGGCCATGGCCGCGTTGGCCTGGTTGCAGCGGCCGGGTAGTGCCAGTTGCACCGCCAACCGCTCGCCGCTCTCCCGAATGACGATGTCGCCCCCTTCCAGCCACACGTCGAGCGGGGGCCGGCGGAGGTGGCAGTTCTGGCACGCCCAGTCGCCGCCCAGTTCGTCAGGAAAATTGATGCGGCCGCCGCAATTGGGGCAGCCGGCGGCGTCGGCCGTCCACCGCTGCCCCGCCCCCACCCACGTGACCGACGCCGCCGCCATGGCCGCCCACGCCACCAATGGGTCGTCGGCGTTGGCAACGACATGGGCCGCCGCCCCGTGCACGGCGTCGCGCCAGCGCGTCGCCAGGCGGCGGACCTCGTTGTTACGGTCCAGCTGGTCCCGGCTGAGGTTGAGCAGCACGACCACCGCCGGCGATGTGGCCTCGGCGACGGTGCCCATCCACGCCTCGTCAACCTCGATGGCCGCGTGGGTGGCGTCGGCCGGCGCCGCCGCCAGAGCGGCGGTGATCCCCGGCGGCAGGTTGGCCCCGAGGGCGTTGGACACCACCGGCCCCCGCCGAGACAGGGCGGCGGCCAACAGGCTGGTCGTGGTCGTCTTCCCGTTGGTCCCACTGACCAGCGCCACCTGGCGTCCCTGGGAGAGCCGGCGCAGCGCGTCGGGATCGATGGCCAGGATGGCCCGGCCCCCGATCACCGACCCGGTGCCGCGCCCCAGCCGGCGGGACAGGGCCCCGACACCGATCCCCACGCCGGCAGCCAGGCGGGTCCGGGGCGGCAGGCGCTGAAGGGCGGCGGTGCGTTCCAGGCTGTTGACCACGGCGTTGGTACGGCAGATTACCCGACGGCTGGCGGTGGGGAGCCGTACGTTCGTCACGGAGAATGGCAAGCTGGGGTCGACTGAGGAGGGAAGCCCTGGACGCGGAGCACGCTCGGACGTCACCGGGTTGGCGGAGGAAGAGACCGAACCGCGTCTTGCCGGCGGCGACGGCGGGGAACCCGCGGTGCTCGCCGAGCTGGAGGCGCCGGCCATGCTCCCCGAGCCTGCCGTCGCCGGCAACGGGGGCCCGGGGACCGGCGATGCCCTCGGGGAACCGGTCGGTCTGGTCGACGCCGCGGGCGAAGCCGACTCGGCCGGCGAGCCGGTGAGTGCGGAGCGCGAGCAGATCCCGTGGCTGATCATCTGGTCGGCCATCGGTGTCGTCCTCGGCACCGCCGCGGTAGTGGAATTCTTGTTAGCGGAACAGCGGGTCATCGAGCTGCTGGTGATCGCCGGCTTCCTGGCGGTGGTGCTCAGCCCGGCGGTGAGCGGGCTGGTCAAGCTCGGGATCCGGCGGGGCCTGGCCACCACACTGGTCTTCTTCCTCGGGATGGCCGCCTTTGTGGGGCTCGGCTACCTCTTCATCCACCCGCTCTACCGCCAGGCCATCAACTTCGCCAACGACCTGCCCAACACCCTGGCACGAGTCCAGTCGGGCAAAGGCCGCATTGGGAGCCTGGTGGCCCGCTACCACCTGCAGTCGGACGCCGCTACCTACATCCCCAAGATCCGCACCTACCTGAGCCACCTCGGGGGCCCGGCGCTCAGCGTGGCCAAAACGGTGCTCTCCGGCCTGAGCGGCCTGGTGCTGCTGTCGGTGATGACCTTCCTTTTCCTCCTCGAAGGTCCGACCCTGGTGCGCGGCACACTGAAAGTCCTCCCCCCCCGGCAGGGCCGCCGTGTTCGCCGGCTGCTCGACGACATCGCCAAGTCGGTCACCGGCTACGTGATCGGGAACTTCGCCACCTCGCTCATCGCCGGCGTGGTGTGCGGTGTCGCCCTGTTCGTGCTCGGCGTGCCCTTCGCCATCGTCTTCGGCGTGTGGGTGGCCCTCGTCGACCTTCTGCCCCTCGTGGGCGGGCTGCTGGCCGGCGTGCCGACCGTGGCGTTCGCCTTCCTCCACTCCCCCGCCGCGGGGATCGTCACCGCCATCGTGTTCCTCGTGTACCAGCAGGTGGAGAACCACCTGCTGAACCCGCTGATCATGAGCCGCACAGTGAAGCTGAACCCGCTGTGGGTCCTGCTGTCGGTCCTCGCCGGCGCCGAGCTGGCGGGCTTCGTGGGCGCCCTCTTGGCCATCCCCGCCGCCGGAACGATCCACGTGGTGGCCCGCGACGTCTGGGACGAACGGCAGGGCCGGCTGAAGACCACGCCGACGGTGGGCGAAGAGCACAAGCCCATGCCGTGAGCGGCGACGGGTGGGATCCGGCTCAGTACGGGCGTTTCCGGGACGAGCGCCGCCAACCGTTCGACGACCTGCTGGCCCTGATCGGGCCGGTGCCAGGCGGCCGGGCCGTGGACCTCGGGTGCGGCACGGGCGAGCTCACCGTGGACCTTCATCGCCACGTCCAGGCGACCGAAACGATTGGCATCGATCGATCGGCCGCCATGCTCGCCGCCGCGGGTGCCGTCGCCGGCGGCGGCGTCACCTTCCGCCACCAGGACATCGCCGATTTCCCCGGCCCCGACGACGGCCCCTTCGACGTCATCGCAGCCAACGCCTCGCTCCACTGGATCAGCGATCAACCGGCCCTGCTCCGCCGCCTGGCCGGCGCCCTGGCCGAACACGGGCAGCTGGCCTTCCAGGTCCCCGCCAACTTCGACCATCCCTCCCACACCATCGCCGGCGAGGTGGCGGCCGAGGCGCCGTTCGCCGCGGCGTTGGCCGCTCATCCCATCCACCTGCCGTCGGTGCTGGCGCCTGAGGTCTACGCCCGCCTGCTGTACGACCTCGGCTTCGCCGAGCAGCATGTGCGCCTGCAGGTCTACGGTCATCTGCTGCCCTCGACCGGCGAGGTGGTGGAGTGGCTGAAAGGCTCGTACCTGACGCCGTTCCGGGAGGGCCTGGCGCCCGCCTTCTACGAGGAATTCCTCCACCGCTACCGCAGCCGTCTGGTCGCCGCCTTGGGCGACCACCGGCCGTACTTCTACCCGTTCAAGCGGATCCTCGGCTGGGCACACCGGCCGTAGACACCAGGTCAACCCGCCGGCGCAACTCGCGGTCGCGATACCACGGCCGCAACACCAGGTGGGCCGGCGGTAGGTGGCCGTAGATCAGCAGCCCCTCGCCGGGACGGACGCGGCGCAGCTCGTCGGCGGGTAGCAGGCGTCGGTAGGCGGTCGACGTCGAGGTCGTCCGGCGGTGGTCGCGCCGGTCGTCGGTGACCGTCTGTTCCCGCACCGCGGCCTCCCCCGCCAACCCGGAGAGGGTGTCAAGCGTCCCGATGTCGGCGATGCCGGACAGCGCCACCTTGGCCCGGTGGTTGTTGGCGATCGTCCGGGCCCGCTCGGCGCCGAAGCGCGACGACAGCTGGGCCAGGTCCTGGCAGATCGTCATCAGCTGAATCCCCATACCCGCCGCGGTCGACGCCAGCGTGTCGAGGTCCCGCAGCGGCGCGATGTTGGCCACCTCGTCGAGCAGGACCAACAGGGGCGGGTCGAGGGGTCCGTCCTCCTCGTAGCGTCGTACCGCGGCGTGCACGACCGCCGCCACCAGAGCGCTGAAGACGCCCTGGACCCGCGCCTGCTCGTGCGCCGGTCCGCACAGGTACAAGGTGTTGGGGCCGGCCAGCAGCGCCGCCGGATCGACGTCGGACCAGGCCGCCGATGCCGCCACCAGCGGGTCCTCGTAGGGAGCCAGCACGGTCTCAAGGGTCGTATAGACCGAGCTACGGATTCGTTCGTCCCGGGCGCCGCCCGCCCGCAGCGCCAGGAGCGCCTCCGTCTCACCGCCCAACTCGAGCAGCAGCTGGACCTCCTCCGTCTCCTGGAGGTTGACCCACCGGACGACCTCGGCCATGGGACGGCCGCCCCGTTCGGCGGCCAGGAGCAGCGGGGCCAACAGCTTGGCCGCGGTCTGGTACCAGAAGGCCCCGTCATTCAGGCCTCCGCCGGCTGGGGCAGCGTCGACCATCGCCTGGGCCACCCGCTGGGCGCCGCTCCAGCTCGACGCCTCAGCCAGCGGTGACCAGCGGGCCCGCGGGCCGTGGCGCACGGCCGCCGTTGGGTCGAACATCCAGGTTTGCCCGAGGCCGTCGCGATAGGCGCGGGTGTGGGCGACCAGATCGTCCTTGACCGAGGTGGCGATGACCGGGCCCGTCCACTCCAGCAGCACCGGAATGGCCAGGGCGGATGTCTTTCCGGACTGGGTCGGCCCGAGCACGAGCACCGATTGTCGGCGTTCGGTCGCCACCAACCGGCCGCCCACCCGTCCGAGCGCCATGCGATCCCCACACCGGCGTCGCACCCGCAGCGATCGGAGGTCACCACGCCGGGCCCATGCCGCTCCCGCGCCAGGCTGCCGCCCGAGCACACCAGCCCGAGGCCGCGCCGCCGCGGGCTGCGGCCGCGGGCTCCCGGCCCGACCCGGGCCCGCCGGCGCCCGGCGAGGGTGGGCCGTCGCCTGGGACCGGATCCCGGTGGAGGCGGGGGAAGCGACGGCCCGGCGCACGGCGAGCGCGCCCTCCGCCACTACTACCACGCCGGCAAGGGTGAGCACCGCCCCGGCGAGGAACCAGAACGGTCCACCCGGCAACTGGCCCCGGACGTCAGCCGGCCAGGCGTGGGCGGGATTTCCGAGGCTCGCCGGCAAACGGGCCACGATCCCGGGGACGGCGGCGGCCGGGACCGATGGCCACCGGCCGCGACCAAGAACGGCCCCCATTTCCCCAGACATCCACACCACGAAGGCGACGAACACGGCGCCGCCCGCCGCCACCACCAGGTAGCGGTCGGAGCGCTCGGCGCTCACGGCTCGGCCGCGAACGAGCTCATGCGGCGGTCGGTGTCGACGAGGTCGGACTCCAGTCGCCCCAGCCGGTGCTCGACCAGGAAGGCTCGGGCGCCGACCTTCCACAGGGCGACGCCGCGGGGCAGCCGGGGGAGGAGGTCGGCCTCGGTGCTGGTCAACCCGAGAAGGTCGGTGGCCGACTCGAGCTCCGACGGCGGCTGGCCGAAGATGACCCGCGTCTCGGAGTCCGCCAGCAGCCCCTGGGCCAGCCGTTGCTGCTCGGAACCGTCGGCACCCGCCGCTTTCAGGTCGGACAGGCGGTGCACGACGGCCACGTTGGCGGCGCCGAAGGCCCGGGCCAGCTTGAATCCGGCCTGCAGCCATCGAGC
>DATARN010000226.1:0-13188 GCA_036264135.1 Acidimicrobiales bacterium | reverse complement strand
TACTCCCGGGAGTTCGCCCGGGACCTGCCGCCCAGCGGGCTGTCGTCCTGGCGGGCCCGGCTCCGCCAGGAGCTGCACGGACCGTGGACGCAGGAAGTGCGAGACGCCGGCGTCCTGTGCCGGTGCGTGCTGATTGAGCATGAGACGGTCGACCGAGGGCTGCTCCAGGTCGCCGACCAGCAGGGGGTGGAGTTGATCGTGCTCGGCGCCCACGGTGGATCGCGGTTCTCCCACCGCCTCCTTGGGGCCGTCACCTACAAGGTGTCCCATGCCGCCCACCGCCCGGTGGTCATCGTGCCCGTCGACTGGACCGGCCCCACGGTGACGGTGGACGACACCCGAGCGCCGCAGGTCCACGAGACGAGCGTGTGATGTACCGCTGGCTGCTCGGCGAGTGGCGAACCGTTGGATTCGTGGCGCTGAGCACGGTGCTGATCTATGTGTCCACGGTGGGGGCGGTACGAGCCAGCGAACGGCGGACCCTGGCCGAGATGTCGGTGTTCGATTTCGTCGTCGCCGTGGCGATCGGCGCGATCGTCGGACGGACGGCAACGACGGCGTCGCCGAGCTACGTCCAAGGCCTTGTCGCCGTGTTCACGCTGGCCGTCTCCCACCGCTGCCTCGGATGGGTCCGCCTTCGCCGGCCGGCCCTGCGCCAGATCTTCGAGCGCCGGCCGCTGATCATCGTCCGCGCCGGGAGGCTGTGCCCCGAGGAGGTTGGGCGAGGCCACCTGAGCGACGGCGACGTCGCCGCGGTCCTGCGGGAGCACGGTGTCGCCCGCCTGGAGGACGTGCAACTGGCCGTCATGGAGGCCAACGGGCGGTTCTCCGTCATCGGCCGTGACCAGCCGGAACTCGACGCCTTCCTCTGGCCCGACGGAGACGTCGCGCCGAACGCCGTGCTCCAGACAGAAGTCGAGGACAGCCATGCCCCGCGCTGAGGGTTCCCCAGCGGCGGATATGTCGCACGTTCTGCGCGCGTACGCGCTCGTGGCCGACGGGGAGCGAGGCGCGGTGATCGGGCCGGCAGGGGAGGTGGCGTGGCTTTGCTTTCCCGGCTGGGATGACGGCCCGGTGTTCGCCTCCCTGCTCGGTGGTGCCGGCCGCTACGTGATCCGCCCGACCGGGCGTTTCGTGTGGGGCGGCCAGTATGACGAGGGGACCTTGATCTGGCGCAATCGCTGGCTGATCGGAGGCAACGTCACCGACTGCGTCGAAGCGCTGGCCTTCCCCGGCCGGCCCGACCGGGCCGTCCTCGTGCGCCGGGTGATCGCCCGCCAGGGTCCGGCCGAGGTGTCGGTGCACCTGGAGTTGCGTCACGACTTCGGCAATGGGCGCCCGGCCCGGCTGCGGGCCACGGCGCCGGGTATCTGGGAGGGTCGCCTCGGCGGCGTCCACGTCCGCTGGCAGCCGACGCGGGTGGTCCGCGACGTCGAGTGGTCCGCCGGCGCAGCCCATGTCGTGGCCCGGCTCGACGCCGGTACCCACGTCGACTTCACCCTCGAGCTGAGCACCACCGGCTTCGACGACGACCCCGCCGATGCCGACGAGGTCCTGAAGGCCACCGCCCTCGAGTGGGAGGCTGTGGCGCCGTCGAGCATCGGCGCAGACCTGGCCGAACGTGACGTCCGCCACGCCATCGCGGTGTTGCGGGGCATGACTACGGCGTCGGGGGCCATGGTCGCCGCCGCCACGACCTCACTGCCGGAGCGGGCCGACGAGGGCCGCAACTACGACTATCGCTACGCCTGGATCCGGGACCAGTGCTACACGGGCATCGCGGCGGCACGGGCCACGGAGGCGGCCGACGCCATGGTCGACGACGCGGTGCGTTTCGTCCATGAGCAGATCCTCGCCGACGGCCCCAAGCTGCGCCCGGCCTACCGCCATACCGGCGAGTTGGTTCCCGACGAACAAGCGATCGACCTGCCCGGCTACCCCGGGGCGGCCGAGGTGTACGTCGGCAATCCGGCCGGCGGGCAGTTCCAGCTGGACATCTTCGGCGAGGCGCTCAGCTTGTTCGCCGCTGCAGCAGCCCGGGACCGTATGACCGGCGACGCGTGGCGGGCGGCCGAGGTGGCCGTGGCCGCCATCGTGGCGCGATGGACCGAGCCCGACGCCGGCGTGTGGGAGGTGGAGCCGGCCCGTTACACCCACAGCCGCCTGGCCTGCGTGGCGGGGCTGCGGGCCATAGCCGCCCACGCCCCGGGGGGTGGGTCTCGCACGACCCGGTGGCTGGCGCTGGCCGACGCCATCATGGCCGACGTCGCCGCCAACTCGGTGCACCGCAGCGGCCGGTGGCAACGCGCCTCCGACGACGACCGGGTCGACGCCGCCCTGCTGCTGGCCGGCATCCGCGGCGCCCTCCCCGTCGACGATCCGAGGATGGAGGCAACCCTGGCTGCGGTGCGCCAGGAGCTGGTGGTGGACGGGTACACCTTCCGCTACCAGGTCGACAACGCACCCCTCGGCCAGGCGGAGGGGGCGTTCCTCCTGTGCGGTTTCTGGCTGGCCCAGGCCACCCACCTGGCCGGCGACGCCGTCGCCGCCGCCCACCTGTTTGAGCGCAACCGGGCGGCGTGCGGCCCGCCCGGCATCTACACCGAGGAGTACGACACCCATGAGCGCCAGCTGCGCGGCAACTTCCCTCAGGCGTTCGTGCACGCCGCGCTCGTGGAGACGGCATTCACACTGAACGAAAGGAAGCGATGACCAGTACTGATGACCATCGTGGCGTGGCGGTCGTAACGGGAGCCTCGGCCGGCGTTGGACGGGCCACCGTCCGGGCATTCGCCGAGCACGGCTTCGACGTCGGCCTGATCGCCCGGGGCCACGCCGGCCTGAACGGCGCCGCCGAGGACGTGCAGCGGCGCGGCCGACGAGCGCTGGCGGTGGAGACCGACGTCGCCGACTTCGAGCAGGTCGACCACGCCGCTCGGCGCATCGAAGACGAGTTGGGCCCCGTTGACGTGTGGGTCAACGACGCCATGACGACGGTATTCCAGCGCGTGGTCGACACCGACCCCGAGCAGTTCGCCCGGGCCATCGAAGTGACTTTTCTGGGACAGGTATGGGGCACCATGGCCGCGCTGGCACCCATGCGGAAACGAGACCGGGGCACCATCGTCAACGTCGGCTCGGCCCTGGCGTTCCTCGGTATCCCGCTGCAGGCGCCGTACTGCTCGGCCAAGTTCGCCTGCCGCGGCTTCTTCCAGTCGCTGCGGGCCGAGCTGCTCGAAGAAGGCAGCCACGTGCGGCTGAAGATGGTGCACCTGCCGGCGGTCAACACCCCGCAGTTCGACTGGTGCCGGACCGACCTCCCCCGGCACCCCCAGCCCGTCCCCCCGATCTACCAGCCGGAAACGGCGGCCCGCTACATCGTGAAGACGGCACTTGGAAGCCGCACCGCCAAGGTGGTGGGGTCGTGGAACAAGCTCATCGTGGCCGCGGCGGCGGTCGCCCCGGGCTTCGCCAACCGCTTCGCCGCCATCAGTGGCACGGCGTCGCAGTTGACCGACGAGCCGGTGAAGCCCGACCGGCCCTCGAATCTGTTCAAACCGGCCGACGTCGACCGCGACTTCGGGGCCCACGGGCAGTTCGATGACCGCGCCGGCGGGGTGCTCGACCGCAGCTTCCTGCGCAGCCTGCCGCACACCTGCCGCCAGTTCCTCCAAGCGGCGGGCGGCACGCTTTCGCCCTCTGCGCTCGAGGCCAGCGTGGGTTTGGCAAGCCCCGATCCTCATCAGATGAGCCAGGAAACATATGCCCACACGAGCGAGAATTGAGGTGACGGACCGATGGGAATGATTGCGTCTGAGTTGCTGGTGACGCGCCTGTTGGACTGGGGCGTGGACACCATCTTTGGTCTGCCGGGCGACGGCATCAACGGCATCATGGAGGGGCTGCGCCGCCACCAGGACCGCATGCGCTTCGTGTTGGTCCACCATGAGGAGGCGGCGGCCTTCATGGCGTGCGGCTACGCCAAATCAACCGGCCGCCTCGGCGTGTGCCTGGCCACGTCGGGCCCGGGGGGCGTCCATCTTCTGAACGGCCTGTACGACGCCAAGCTTGACCACCAGCCGGTGCTGGCCATCACCGGCATGCAGGAGACCCAGCTGCTGGGAACCGGCTACCAGCAGGAGGTGCACCTGGAGAAGCTGTACGCCGACGTCGCCGAGTACGACGTCATGGTCCACGTCCCGGTCCAGATCCCCACCCTGGTCGACCTGGCGGTCCGCCACGCCCTGGCCCACCGGACGGTGTCGCACATCACGATCCCCAATGACGTCCAGATCGCCGATGCCGAGGCCGAGCCGTGGCCGTCGGTGACCCCGGCCCGCTCGCCGGCCACCGCCCCGGTGTACATCGCGCCCCCCGGTGTTCCCCGCCGGCAGGACTTGGAACGAGCGGCCGCCGTCCTCCGGGAGGGCCGCAAGATCGTGATGCTGGTCGGCGCGGGCGCCCTCCATGCTCGGGCTGAGGTCCTCGAGACGGCGGAGAAGCTGGCCAGCCCCATCGTCAAGACCCTGCCCGGAAAGGCCGTCGTGCCCGACGATCACCCCTTGACGACCGGCGGCATCGGCCTCCTCGGCACCCGACCCTCGGAGGACGCCATGGAGGAGGCGGACACCTTGTTCATGGTCGGGACCAACTTCCCCTACACCAAGCACCTGCCGCCGCCGGGCAAGACCAAGGTCGTCCAGATCGACGTCGACCCGACCATCGTCGGCAACCGCATCCCCACCGAGGTGCCCCTCGTCGGGGACTCCCAGGCGACGCTCGAAGCCCTCCTGCCGCTGCTGAGCGTCAATCCCGACCGCAGCTTCCTCGAAGGGGCCCAGGCGGGGATGGCCGACTGGCGGGAGAAGATGCACGCCACCGAGGATGGCGACCGCGACCCCATCCAGCCCCAGTTCCTGATGCGGGTCATCGACCGCCTGGCCGCCGACAATGCCATCCTCTCGTCGGATTCCGGCACCATCGCCACCTGGTCGGCGCGCCATTTCGACATCCGGGGCGACCGCAAGTTCATGCTCTCGGGGAACCTGGCCACCATGGCGCCGGGGCTTCCGTACACCATCGCCGCCCAGTGGGCCCACCCCGGCCGGCAGTGCATCGCCTTCGTCGGCGACGGCGGCTTTGCCATGCTCATGGCCGAGTTCCTCACCGCCATCCGCCACCGCCTGCCGGTCAAGGTGTTCATCAACAACAACCACGAATACGGCCAGATCCTCTGGGAGCAGATGATCCTCGGGTACCCCGAGTTCGGCGTGCGCCACAACGGCGTGGCCAACTTCGCCGGCTTCGCGGAAACCAACGGCGCCCTCGGCATCCGGGTGGAGAAGGCCAGCGAGGTCGAAGGCGCCGTGGCCCGGGCCCTGGCCGACCCGGGACCGGCGTTGGTGGACGTGCTGACCAACCCCGACGAGCCGCCCATGCCGCCCAAGGTGGTGTACGAGCAGGCCAAGGGCTTCGTCCAAGCCTTCCTCCGGGGCGAGTCGCACCGCTCGACCATCGCCACCACCCTGTTCCAGGACAAGATCCACGAGTTGCGGGGCCGGTGATGGTGTTTCTCGGGCCGGGCAAGGCCCGTTCCCAACGTCGGGCGGGGGCCCCGCTCCAGGGCATTGACCACCTGATCGCCGACATCGAGCACGGCCGCTTCGAGCGTGCTCTCTCCGGGTTGACTGCCGGAGCGGCGCTGGTCACGGGGGCCGAGATCTTCCTGGAGCACGACCGGGCCAGCTTCGGCAACAAGATGATGTGGCTGCCGGTCATTGTCACGCCGTTCGTGGCCGCCGCCGGCCTGGCGGGCGTCTTCGACCGCAGGATGGCCAAGACGGTGCTGCCGTTCGTCTCCGCGGTGGCACTGGCAAACGGCCTGCAGGGCACCTACCTGCACATCCGGGGGATCGCCCAGCGACCCGGCGGCTGGTCGCTCATGTTCTACAACGCCGAGATGGGGCCGCCACTGTTCGCGCCGCTGCTGTTCTCCATGGTGGGCGGCATGGGCATCCTGGCCGCCATCCTGCGCCGGGAGGACTGATGGCCCGCGCCGACGACCGCGCCGCCTTCGGTCGGGCCGGCCTGCCCCGCCTGGCCGGCGGCCAACCCGACCGTTTTCCCACCTATGACGTCTTAGACCAGGCCGAAACGTGGGACGACGTGACGACCGGGACGGTGATGGGCCGCTTGGCGGCGCCGCCGCCGCTGCGGTTCTTCACCCCGGCCGAGGAGCGCGTGGCCCGGACGCTGCTCGACCGCCTCCTGGCCCAGGAGAGCGAGCCCCGCGTCCCGGTCCTCGAGGTCGTCGACGCTCGCCTGGCCGAGCAGGAAACCGACGGCTGGCACTACGACAACATGCCCGAGGACGGCTCGGCGTGGCGGCGGTCGCTGGCCGCGCTGGCGGCCGACGCCGAGTCGTCGCTCGGGCGTGGCTTCGACGAGTTGAGCATCGGCGAGCAGAACAAGGTGCTGGAGGCGGTGCGCACCCATGGGGGCGACTGGCACGGCCTGCCGGCGGCCCGGGTTTGGGACCTGTGGCTGCGCTACGCCTGCAGCGCCTTCTACTCCCATCCGATGGCGTGGAACGAGATCGGCTTCGGCGGCCCCGCCTACCCGCGGGGCTACAAGAACGCCGGGATCGACAAGCGCGAACCGTGGGAGGTGCCCGAGGCCGACGCCCAGGACCCGGTGCCCTGGGCGGCCCGGCTCGAGGCGGCCCGGGGCCGGCACCAATGAGCGTCCGTGAACGCAACGCCTCGGCCTGGCTGCTCCCCAATGACGGCACCCGCACCAACCATCGGCTGCGCGACGACATGCGCCGCTTCGACGACACCGACGAGGTGGACATCGCCGTCATCGGCTGCGGCGCCGGCGGGGGGGTGTTGACCCAGCGGCTGGCGCGGGCCGGCTGGAAGGTGGTGGCGCTCGACGCCGGCCCCTTCTGGGACCCCGACCGGGACTGGGTGAGCGACGAGGCGGGCTCGCACCACCTGTACTGGACCGAGCCCCGGGTCATCGGCGGGGACGACCCGGTGCCCCTCGGGTCCAACAACTCGGGCCGGGGCGTGGGGGGCTCCATGGTCCACTTCGCCGGCTACACCCCCCGCCTGCACCCCTCGGACTTCCACACCGCGTCCCTCGACGGCGTCGGGGCGGACTGGCCCATCACCTACCGGGACCTGCGCCCCTATTACGCCGACATCGAGGCCGAGCTGCCCGTGGCCGGCCAGCCGTGGCCGTGGGGCGACCCGCACCGCTACCCCCAGTCGCCCCATCCGGTGGGGGGCGACGGTGCCCTGTTCCTGCGGGGTTGCCAGCGCCTCGAGATCGAGGCCCGGGTCGGCCCGGTGGCCATCGTGAACGGGCGCTTCGGGAACCGCCCGCACTGCATCTACCGCGGCTTCTGCCTCCAGGGCTGCAAGGTGAACGCCAAGGCGTCGTCGCTCATCACCCACATCCCCGACGCTCTGGCGCACGGGGCCGAGGTCCGGGCGGACAGCTTCGTCTCCCGCATCGAGCTGGGACCCGACCGCAAGGCGACCGGGGTGGTGTACTGGCAACACGGCGCCGAGCGGCGCCAGCGGGCCCGGATGGTGGCCGTGGCCGGCTACTCCATCGAGACGCCGCGCCTGTTGCTCAACTCGGCGTGCCCCGCCTTCCCCGAGGGCCTGTGCAACGAGCACGACCAGGTCGGCCGCTACCTGATGGTCCAGGGAGCCGCCCAGACGGCGGGCCGATTCGGCGAGGAGGTCCGCATGTACAAGACCCCACCACCGGGGGTCTCCTGCGAGGCGTTCTACGAGACCGAGCCCGACGCCGACTACCAGCGCGGCTTCTCCATCCAGACCGTCTCGCCGCTGCCGATCACCTGGGCCGAGCATGTCTGCGCCGAGGGGCACTGGGGCCAGGTCCTGCGGGAGTACATGCGGGACTACGTCCACTGGATGAGCCTCGGGGTGCTGTGCGAGTTCCTGGCCCAGCCCGATAACCGGGTCACGCTGTCCTCCGAATGCGACCGGCGGGGCCTGCCCGTGGCGCACTTCGCCTACTCCCAATGCGACAACGACAAGAAGCTGATGAAGGCGGGGCAGAAGAAGATGGAGGAGATCCTTGACGCCGCCGGGGCCGACGACACCGTCACCATCAAGCGCTACGCCCACCTCGTCGGCGGGTGCCGCATGGCCGCCCGGCCCGAGGCCGGGGTGGTGGACGCCGAGCTGCGCAGCTTCGCCGTCCCCAACCTGTACATCACTGACGGCAGCGTGCTGCCCACCCAGGGCGCCGCTAACCCGGCGCTCACCATCATGGCCCTGGCCGCCCGGGCGGCCGACCGCCTGATCGCCAAGGGCCCCCAGTGAGCGACGCCCCCCGCATCGACCGCCTGGACGTGGCGGTGTTCAAGGTCCCCACCGAGGAGCCGGAATCGGACGGCACCTTCACCTGGGACGCGACCACCGCGGTCGTCGTCCAGCCCGGCGCAGGCGGCGCGACCGGTCTCGGTTTCACCTACGCCACCGGCGCCGTCAAGACCTTCATCGACGACCTGCTGGCGCCCGCCGTCATCGACTCGGACCCCCTCGACGTGGCCGGCACCTGGTCGGCCATGGTGGACGCCATCCGCAACATGGGTCGCCCGGGCATCACCTCGATGGCCATCGCCGCCGTCGACACCGCCCTGTGGGACCTCAAGGCCAAGCTCCTCGACCTGCCCCTTTGCCGCCTCCTCGGCATGGTCCGCGACGAGGTCCCCATTTACGGCAGCGGCGGCTTCACATCCTTCACCGACGAGGAGCTGGCCGAGCAGCTCTCGGAATGGGCGGGAGGCGGGGGGATGACCCGCGTCAAGATGAAGGTGGGCACCGCCTGGGGCACCCGGCCGCAGCGTGACGTCGAACGGGTCCGGGTGGCCCGCAAGGCCATCGGCGACGACGTCGAACTGTTCGTCGACGCCAACGGGGCCTACGGTCGCAAACAAGCCGTCCGCATGGCCCGGGCCTTCGCCGGCGAGGGCGTCACCTGGTTCGAGGAACCGGTGTCCTCCGACGACCTGGCGGGCCTGCACGAGATCCGGGGCTTGACGGACATCGACGTGGCGGCGGGGGAGTACGGCTACGACCTGGTGTATTTCCAGCGGATGTGCGCCGCCGGCGCCGTCGACGTCCTGCAGTCCGACGTGTCGCGCTGCGCTGGGATCACCGAATGGCTGCGGGCGGGCGCGGTCGCCGCCGCCCACGGGCTGGCGCTCTCCGGGCACTGCGCCCCGTCCCTGCACCTCCATCCCGCCTGCGCCCTGCCCAACTTGGCCCACCTGGAGTACTTCGCCGACCACGCTCGAGTGGAGCGCATCCTCTTCGACGGCGTCGTCGATCCAGTAGAGGGGGCCCTTCCCCCCGATCTACGCCGCCCCGGCATGGGCCTCGACCTGAAGGACGTCGACGCCGAGCGGTACCGGACGGCATGAGCGCCGGCGCCTTTCCGTCGGGGGCCCAGTACGACATCGCCGCCGGCGGGTACGAGGCCACTGTCGTCGAGGTGGGCGGCGGCCTGCGGGAGCTGCGCTTCCAGGGCCGGCCGGTGCTCGACGGTTACGTCGCGTCGGAGATGTGCCACGGGGCTCGGGGCCAGCCGCTCATCCCGTGGCCCAACCGCCTCGACCACGGCCGCTACCGCTTCGACGGCCACGACCAGCAGGTGGCGCTCACCGAGCCGGAGCGGTCCAACGCCATCCACGGCTTCACGCGGTGGGCCAACTGGCATCCGGTCGAGCAGGCGGCCGATCGGGTCACCATGGGCCACCGGCTCCACGGCCAACCGGGGTGGACCCACGTCCTCGACCTGACAATCGACTACCACCTGGCCGCCGACGGCCTCACGGTCACGGTGACCGCCACCAACGTCGGCGCCACCGCCGCCCCCTACGGCAACGGCGCCCACCCCTACCTGACCGTCGGCGCCGACCGCATCGACTCCTGCCAGCTGCATCTCCCGGTCGACGTCCATATCGTCGTCGACGAGCGCGGCATCCCCACCGGGCGGGAAAAGGTAGCCGGTACCCAACTCGATTTTCGCTCCCCGCGCCCGCTCGGCGGTTTGGCCATCGACGACGCATTCACGGGCCTGCAACGGGATTCGGACGGTCGCGCACGGGTGTCGCTGATCGGGCCCGCCGGCACCCAGGCGTCGCTGTGGATGGATGAGGCCTACCCGTGGGTCGAGGTGTTCACCGGCGACCACCTGCCCCGGCCCGACAAGCGGCGAACCGGGCTCGGCGTCGAACCGATGAGCTGCCCTCCCAACGCCTTCGTGAGCGGCAAAGACCTGATCCGCCTGGAACCCCGCCAGTCGACGAGTGGCACCTGGGGCATCACCGCCCGCACCAAATGAGCGTGGCCTCTCCCCCGCGGGGAGAGGCCACACTCGACATGCCAGCGAGCCGGTCACGGAGACCAGCGCTCCGTACTGCGACTTCGCGGTGCCGTTCGCCTAAGCCGGAGGTCAGCACCAGCTTGGACCTAATCCAAGCTTGGGAGCGCGACTTCACGACACCCATTTCACAGGATTTCGAGCAGCCGCTCCGGGGGCCGGGCGATTACGGCGCGATCGCCCACCACGACGATGGGCCGCTCCAACAGAACGGGATATGCGGCGATCGCCGCGAGCAGAGCATCACTCGAGGCATGTTCCAGGTTTTGCAGCCCGTAGACCGGCTCGCCGGTGCGCATCATGGCCCTGGGGTCGTCAATGCCCAGCAGCATCATGAGCCGGCGCAGCTCGTCGATGGTTGGGGGTGTGTCGAGGTAGCGGATGAACGTCGCGGTGACGCCCTTGTCGGCCAGGATCGCTTGGGCGGTGCGGCACTTGGAGCAGCCGGGGTTGAAATAGACGGTCGGCTCTGCCATAGGCGTCACCCTACGACCGCCGCTCAATCGACCTGGGGGCGTCCGATCCGGACCTGCACGCCTGGGGAGTAATGGGTCAGCGGGTCACCCGTCGGCGCCGGCAGGCCGGCCGCGGTCATCAGTTGGTCGTGGACCTCGATGGGACGGGCCCGGAACAGCGGCCACGGGTCATGCATGGCGATGGCAAATCGGCGCCTGCTCCCGGCCACGCTGAACAAGGCCCACCGGGCGGTGAGGAAATGATCGAGGGGCTTGAGTTCCTGGCGTCCGTACGGGGTCCCGATCTCGATCACCGCCCGGCTGGTGGCGCCCCGCGGCCCGGGCCAGCGGCGCCGGCAGGTGTAGCGGGCGATCGGCGGCTCGTGGACGGCCTTCATGGCGCTCCAGAAGTACGGCAGGCGGTAGGTCGTGCGGGCCACGACGACCGCCCCGAGTCGGGCGGCATCGAGGGAGAAGAACCAGATCCCCGACCGCCCGGCGGCGTCGGTCACGTAGGTCCGCACGTTGGTTTCGCAGAACCGGGAAGCCCAGGGGACGGACCGGAGGCGGGGGAGGCCGACCTCCATCTCGAAGGGGACGAGACCAACCCAGGCCGAGCCGTCGTAGGGTTCGACCCGCAGTCCAGGTGGAAGGAGCCGCTGAACCGCCTCCGTGTCGTAGCGCCAGTGGATGAACGTCAGCCGCAGCCACCGCTGGATCATCACGGGGTCGGCCACGTCGTAGGGGCACACCCCCAGGGCGTCGGGGGCGAAGCCGCCGTTGGTCTCGGCCGTCATGGTGGTGTGGTTCCCAGTGAGCTGGCAGACAAAAAATGGTCCCGGGTCATCGGAGAATCAGGCTGGGTGACGACAATAGGACTGTGAGCGGCGAGTCCCACGCCCTCCCGGATCCAGGCTCCGGGTTGTTGGCGCTGTACGACCGGGCGTTGCCCCAGGTGTACGGCTACCTGGTGACCCGTTGCGGAGGGACCCCTCTCGCCGAGGACCTGACGGCCGAGGTGTTCCTCGCCGCGGTGGACGCGGTGCGCCGGGAGCCGCCGGTGGACATTTCCGTTCCTTGGCTGATCGGCGTCGCCCGCCACAAGCTGGCCGACCATTGGCGCCGCCAGGCCCGTGAGGAGCGCCGTCTCGGCGCCGTGGCGGACACGGCGCCCGCCGCCGTCGATCCGTGGGATGCCGAGTTGAATGCCGTCCGGGCCCGGGGAACCCTGGACAAGCTGGCGCCCCACCATCGCGGCGCCCTGATCCTGCGCTACGTCGACGACCTGCCGGTCCCCGAGGTCGCCAACCTTCTGGACCGCACCATCCATTCCACCGAGGGGCTGCTGGTGCGGGCGCGGGCCGCCTTTCGCCGGGCCTACGCCGAGGAGGAGGGCGGCGATGTCTGACCCCTTCGAGGTGCTGCGCACCCCCATCGAGTCCATCGACCCCGATCCGTTGTTCACCGCCCACCTGCGGGCCCGCCTGGCTCGGGCCCTGTCCCTACCGCAAGGAGTCACCGTGTCCGACCTCGCCCTCGACCCTTCCCCGACCTCCTCGGCGGCGCCTGCCGGAACGGGCGCGACCTCACTCGTCCCCTACCTGATCGTGTCCGACGCCCGCCGGGCGCTCGCCTGGTACGCCGACGCCTTGGGCGGCCAAGTCCAGGGCGAGCCCATCGTCATGGCCGACGGCCGGATCGGCCACGCCGAAGTGCGCCTCGGTGGGGCGGCCATGTACCTGGCCGACGAATCGCCGCAGAGCGAGGTCGCCGCCCCCCAGCCGGGATCGGGAGCAGCCATCAGTCTCACGCTCGAGGTGGCCGACGTCGACGAGCTGACAGAGCGGGCGGTGCAGCACGGCGCCCGCGTCGAGCGGCCCCCCGCTGACTACCCCCATGGCCGAAATGCCGTCCTTTGGGATCCGTTCGGGCACCGCTGGATCGTGAGTGCGCCCGCCGGCGCACCCGACGGCCCGCCCCGGTTTGTCCCGGCGCCGGGTGACGTGGCGTACGTCTCACTGTGGGTACCCGACGG
Organism: Acidimicrobiales bacterium; assembly: GCA_036264135.1. Lineage (GTDB taxonomy): Bacteria > Actinomycetota > Acidimicrobiia > Acidimicrobiales > Palsa-688 > DATARN01. Next base: position 270 of record DATARN010000226.1, on the reverse strand, counting down.
CGCCCGGGCGGCGAACTTCTTCGGCCGCGTCCTCGACTGGACCGTTGACCCCGCCCCAGAGGACGCCGGCTACGCCCGGCCGGTCCGGGGGCAGTCGCTGCCGCACGGCATTCTGGGCGGCCACCAGCAGAGCACACTCTTTCTCTGCTACGCCGTGGCGTCGGTCGACGAGGCCGTCGAGCGGGTACGCCGGGCCGGCGGCACCGCCGGTGAACCGGTCGAGCAGCCCTTCGGCCGGGTCGCGGACTGCACCGACAATCAGGGCGTCCC
>DATARN010000096.1:0-10107 GCA_036264135.1 Acidimicrobiales bacterium | reverse complement strand
GACCGGCGCCCTTTGGCACGAACCGGTGCCGGCGCCGCCGCCCCATAGCCAGCTCGTCAAGTGGACGGCGCGCAGTCGGGGCGCCGTCAACGTCACCGCCGTGGCCACCGCCTACTGTGCCGCCGGCACGGCCTGCCCGATGTTCGCCCGGCTCTTCCAGGTGACCCTCGAGATCTCCTGAGCCTCCCGCCGGTAGTGATCGGACCGAAGGTGGGCCTACAGGGCCGAGCGGTTCGCCGCCGGCTTGTCGTTGTCGTCGGCCGCCAGCTTTTCCAACCGCCGGCGCTCGATCTCCGCTTCCACCGCTTGGCGGATCATCGTCGACACATCGACGGGTCCGCTTGGAGTGACCTCGCCCGAAGAACCCGCTTTTCCGACCACGCCCATGATTTTCTCCCTTGCGTCCGTTCCGAGGGTACCGGTCAGGCGTTGACGGCTTCGAGCGCCGAGGGCAGAGCCGCCCCGCCGAGGAAGTCGGCCAGGCCGGGCGTCGAGTGGATGTCGCCCCGGTCGTCCACGGCCAATCCGTGGGCCCCGGTACCGCCGAGAATGTCGAAGGGGTGGGCCGACCCGGCCAGGAGCACGGCTTTGGCCAGGACCTCGGCCACCCAGGCGTCGCCGGCCACCACGGTCGACAGGTTGACATCGGAGTCGGACGGCTCCCCGGTCTGCGGGTCGATGAGGTGGTGGCGGCGCCGGCCGTCGATCTGCCATTGGCGCCGCAACGTGGTCGAGGTGGCGACGGCCCCGCCGGTCAGGCCGATCAAGAGAACCGGATCGGTCGACCAGGGATGTTCGACCGCCACCGTCCAGCTGTCGCCGTCGGGACCACGGCCGGCAACCCGGACGTCGCCGCCCAGGTTGATGCAGACACCGTCGGCGCCCGCCGCCATCACTTCGGCCGCGATCAGGTCGGCGGCCAGACCCTTGCCGATGCCGCCGGGATCGAACCCGACACCTGGCGGCAGGGTCACCGTCTCGCGCCCGACGACAATGCCCTCCACCCCCGGCCCGAGGTGGCGGTGTCCGTTTGCGGCCCCGCCGTTGCCCGCCGCGGCTCCCGCGCCCGGCGTGCCAGACGAGCCGCCGGGGGAGTTGGCCATCAGCTCGAACGAGCGGTCGTAGCCGGCCCGCACCACCGCGCCGAGGACGGTGGGGTCGAACGCCCCACCCGAGAGGCGCCAGGCGACAAGGCCGTGCTCGATGAGCGTGCGGGTGTCCTCGGAGACCGCCACCGGGAAGCCGGCCCAGCGGTTGACCAGGTTGATCTCACTGTCGGGCAGGAAGCGGCTCCACCGCTGCTCCAGCTGCCCGATGCGGGCCTCGGCGGCCGCCAGTAGAGACGGGGCGCCGCCCACCACGATGAAGTGGGCGTCGCTGCCCATGGCCCGGAACCGCCGTTCAGCTGCCATGGCTGGACGTGTTCGATGACGCCGCCGGCGCCGCGGCCGCGGCGAAGGACCGAGAGGACGACGACGAGGGCGAGGTGGCGGGCGTCACCGTGGTCGCCGTCGTCCCCGAGGAGGACGAGGACGAGGACGAGGGCGAGGTGGTGGGCGTCGACGTCGATGGAGACGTAGACACCGACGTCGGTGACGAGGCGGCGGCGGTGGTCGAGGTGGACGAGGCGTCGGCAGTGGTGGACACCTTGGGGTGGGCGGCGACGAAGGCCGTCAGCCCGGCGGCGCCGGCCAGGCTGGCGAGGCCGGTGAGGATCCGGGCGCGGTACGCCGGGTGGGCCCGACGCGGCGGCCCGATGGGGGGGTAGGAGCTCGATGGCATACCCCCATCGTCAGACCGGAACCTCAGAGGGATCTTGGACCGCGCTGCGATGTTGCCGGGACTCGGGCGACAACACGGAGAGGGGCAGACGCAGGGTGAACACGGCGCCCCCGCCGGCGGCGTTGGCGGCCGCCGCCGTCCCGCCGTGCTCACTGGCGATGCTGGCCACGATGGCCAGCCCGAGGCCGGCGCCCCTTCCGACCCGCGCCCGGTCGGCCTGCCAGAACCGGTCGAAGGCGTGGGCCAGCGCCTCGTCATCGAGGCCTCGGCCGTGGTCCCGCACCGCCACCACCGCCTCGCCGTGGGTGAGGCGGGCACTGACCTCGATCGGAGTGCCGGCCGGGGTGTGGCGCACCGCGTTGGAGACGAGGTTGGCAATCGCCTGGCGCAGGTGGTCCTGGTCGCCCGCCACAACCACCGGATCGGGCGCATCCAGGGTCACCCGCCGGTCGCCGGCGGTGGCGACGGCGTCGCTGCAGGCGTCGGCGGCGAGGATGGCCAGGTCGACGGGGGCGCGTTCGGCCGGCCGCGTCTGATCCAGCCGGGCCAGGAGGAGCAGGTCCTCCACCAGCACCTTCATGCGGGCCGATTCCTCCTCGATGCGGCGCAGGATGGTCGGCAGGTCGACCTTGGCGTTGTCGCCGCTGAGCCGGAACAGCTCGGCAAAGCCCTGAATCGACGTGAGTGGCGTCCGCAGCTCGTGGGAGGCGTCGGCGAGGAACTGGCGCAGCCGCAGCTCGGTGGCCTCGCGCTGGCGGAAGGCGATCTCGATGTCGTCCAGCATGGTGTTGAGGGCCAGGCCCAACTGCCCCACCTCGCTCGGGCCCCCCGCCGGGGTTACCCGCTGGGAGAGGTCACCGGCGGTGATCGTGCCGGCCTGGGAGGCCATCTGCTCGAGGGGCCGCAGCCCCCGCCGCAGGATCAGCCAGGCGCCGGTGGAGAGCAGCAGCAGGAGGGCCAGCGAGCCGCCGGTCTCGTCGAGGACCAGGCGGTGCAGGGCGGTGGTGACTTCGGTGAGGGGGGTGGCGACCACGACGACGTTGTTGGTGGCCCCGCCACCGCCGGCGAAGGGAACGCCGAAGGGGCTGAGGGGGCCGCCCGCCCCGGCGGCGCCGGTCCTCGTCACCAGGACACGGAAGCTGCCGGAGCCCTTGGCCGCCCCGACGGTGAACAGCCGGGCCCCGCCGCTCGGGTTGGGCAGGGGCGAGGGCAGCTGGGGGGTGCCCGACCCGAAGGCGATGCTGTTGAGCACCGCACCGGCGGGACTGACCAACTCGGCGTAGGTGCCCGGTGGGATGCTCTGATCCGGGCCGGGGCCGGCTCGGGTCCCCGGGCCCGTCTCGCCCTCCAACTGCCGCTCGATCAGCGGCTGGGACGCCCGGATCTGGGCGTCGAGGTGCTGGAACTGGGAATGCGAGTACAGCGAATAGGTGACCACCCCGAAGGTCACCAGCCCGGCCGCCACCAGGACGAGCAGGGCCAGCACGAGGCGCAGGCGCAGCGTCATGTCCCTAGATCCTGACGCAACCGGCGGGCGCAAGGGAGGCCAGGCCGCCGTTCACGCCGCCGAGGTGGTGACGGCCTCGTCGTCGGGCGCGCGGTCGAGCAGCACCACCGAAGCGGACGGCCGGAACAACACCCGGTCGAGGAGGAAAAACTGCGCCACCCATAGCGACCCGAAGGTCGCCACGTTGGCCGCTTCCGCCACCACCGTGCGGGCCCCGACGGTCCATCCCGCGGCCGTCGCCCAACGCGACGTCAGGCTGACGGCCAGGGTGGAAAGAGCCAATCCCGAGAAGGAGAGAACCCAGAACGGTGCGACCTCCCGGGCGGAACGACGGCCCCCTTTTCCCCAGACCCAACGGCGATTCAGCTCGAAGCTGGGAACGGTGCCCACCGCGGTGGCGATCACGTTCGCCCACCCCGGGGAGGTGGTGCCCGTCGCCACCAGGAGTCCGAGGATGCTCAGGCTTACCGAGGTGGATATGGCCGAGACGCCGGCGTAGCGCAGCAGTTTCCGCAGCGATGTCATCGGAACACCCACCGCCGCAGCAGCAGGAAGCGCCCGATGGTGGCGAGCCCGTTGACCGCGGTGAGGATCGCCAGTTGCAGCCACACCGAGGTCGCTCCGAAAACCACCAGGGCGAACACGGTCAGCGCCAGCGGCAGCAGCGCCACCGGGAGGGCGGCGAGGTAGTGGCGGCGCCGGCCCCGGGCCCCGCGCCGGGCGAAGGTGACCCGCCGGTTGGCGACGGTGTTGACCGCCGCCGCCAGGGCCAGGGCCAGCCCGTCGGCCACGATCGGGCCGACGCCCAGCGGGCCCGCCAACAGCACGAAGAGGACGGCGAACAGGGCGGTGCTGGCCAGCCCCACGCCGGCGAAGCGGATCACCTGGCCGGCCAGGGCCGGTTCCACGCCGGCGGCGGCCGGGGGGAGGGCCCCGGGGGCCAGCACGCCGCCGCCGGCGGCGAAACGGCGGACCATCCGCCACACCCCGCGCAGGTCCTCCCGGGCGGTTGAGGCCACGTCCACCCGGGAATCGGGGTCGTCGACCCAGTCGACGGGGACCTCGTGGATGCGCAACCCGTTGTGCTCGGCCAGCACCAGCAGCTCGGTGTCGAAGAACCAACTCTGGTCGTCGACCAGCGGGACCAGGGCCCGGGCGACGTCGCCCCGAAGCGCCTTGAAGCCGCACTGGGCGTCGGAGAAGCCGTTGCCCAGCACGGTTTTCAGAATGAGGTTGTAGCTGCGGGAAATGATCTCCCGCTTCGCCCCCCGGACCACCCGGGCGCCTGGGGCCAGCCTGGTCCCGATGGCGACATCGGAGTGACCCGACAGAAGAGGGGCGACGAGGGGCAGCAGGGCGTCGAGGGCGGTCGACAGGTCGACGTCCATATAGGCAACCACGCGCGCCGGGCTGGCCAGCCAGGTGGCCCGCAGCGCCCGCCCCCGACCCTTCTCCGGCAGGTGGACGGCCCGCACCCCGGGCAGCTCACCGGCCAGGCGGCAGGCGACACCCCAGGTCCGGTCCCGGCTGGCGTTGTCGGCGATGGTGACGACCCACGTCAGCGGGAAGCCCTCGCTCAGGTAGCGGTGCAGGCGGTGGACCGACGCCGCCAGCGCCTGCTCCTCGTTGTAGACGGGAATGACGATCTCCACGTCGACGGTGCCCCGGCCGGTGCGGGCCTCGATGGTGAGAAGCGGGCTGGCGGGTGTCATGCCACTCATGGTCGGGTCGCAGGCTCAGCGACGCCTCGGCCGTTGCTCGGAGTTCCCTGGGAAAAGGGGGCCATGCCTGATCAGGCCGCCGGCGGAGGGCCCACGCCGGCGCCCGGCCCGCCGAAGCCTCCGGGCCCTCCGAGGGTTCCCGACTCGACGGCGGTCGCCGCCACGGTGGCATTGGTCACCGTTCCCGTGACCCGCACCGTGTCACCGACGGCCAGGGCGGACACCGAGCTCGGCCGGATGACCGTGACACTCGTCGCCGACGATGTGGTCACCGTCGCCGTCGCACCGCCGGTTTCGGTCACCCGGAGGGTGCCGGAGCCGACGGAGGCAACGGTGCCCGTCACGGTCGTGCCGCCGCCTCGCGGGCCGGCCGGTCCCGCCGCGGTGGTGCTGGCGCCGCTGTCGGTGATGCGGGTGGCGGCGATCCCGCCGCTGGCGCCGCTGCCCCCGATGACGACGTGGTCACCGGCGTGGATGTCGGAGACCGAACCGGTGGCAGCCGCGGTGACCGCGGTCCCCGCCGAGGTCGTCACCGTCGTCGTCGATCCGTCGAAGGTGGTGACCGTGAACGACGAGCCGTTGATCGCCTTGATCGTTCCCATCGTCCCTCGGTCGCCGGGGAAGCCGCCGGCCGCCCCGGGCCCCTGGCCGCCGCCGGGAAAGCCGCCGCCCGGTCCGCCCCCGAACCCGCCGGCGGTGCTGGTGGCATGGGTGTGGTGGGTCACGGCCTGGATGCCGAAGAAGCCGCCGACGCCGAAGACGGCGGCCGCCAGCCCGGCGGCCAGCCAGGTTTTCCATGGTGGGCGGCCCTTGGGCGGGGTCGGTTCCACCTCCGGGCCGGGAACAGCGGTGTAGGGGGGCGAGGGGACCCAGTCGCCGAAGGCATCGGCGGGTGTCTCGGGTTCCCACGGGTGGACGGTGGTCGGTGCGTCGGTTTCCATGTGCGTGCTCCTGTCAGTTGGACGTAACGAGGTAGAGGGTTGCGGTGCCGCCGTAGGTGACCTGGGCGCCGTGGGCGGTGACCCAGGTGCTGATGCCCGACCCGCTGCCGCCGCCGCCGGGGCCGCCCCCGCCGCCGAAGCCGCCGCCTCCGCCGCCGGAGAGCAGGACGTAGCGCACCTTGCCCTGGGCCACCAGGGCCTGGAACTGCGCCAGGGTGGGGGCGGGGTCGCCGCCGTTGAAGCCGCCGATGGTGATCACCGGTTGGCCGCTGGCGATGATGATGGGGGCGGTGGACTGGGAGCCGAAGCCGGCCACCAGGTACTGGGCGCCGTCGCGGTGGGCCTCGAGGTAGCTGACGAGGGCGGTGGTCTCCGCCGAGGTGGCGCCGTTGCCGCCGCCCGGGCCGCCCCGGCCCAGGCCGCCGCCGGCGCCGCCCGGCCCGGCCACGGGGATCGACCCGCTCACCGCGCTGCTCACCGTGGTCAGCGAGTAGGCGGCGGGGGCGGCGAGCAGCGAGCCGCCGGCCAGGACTGCGGCCACCGTGAGGAGCCGCCAGTGGCGGAGATAGGTGGCGGCCAGCAGCCCGGCGGCGGCGAGGGCGCCGCCCACCGCGATCGCCGTGCGCAGCCCGGGGTGGTAGGCCGGGGTCCGGTCGAGGATCTCGACGGCCACCGCGGCGGTGGCGAGGATGGCGGCCGGCAGCAGCCAGCCGGCGGCCTTGTGGCGGCGGCCCACGTGCCACAGGGCCACGCTGCCGGCCCCGGCCAGGGCGGCCACGGCAGGCGCCAGCTGCACCGAGTAGTACGGGTGGAAGATTCCCTTGGACAGGCTGAACACGCCGGCCGCGACCGCCGCCCAGCCGCCCCACAGCAGCCAACCGGCCCGGCCCCGGTCGGTGCGACCGCCCCGGCGGGTGAGCCACAGACCCGCGGCCAGGCCGGCCACGGCGAGGGGAATGAGCCAGGCAATTTGCGAGCCGTTGTCGGCGTTGAACAACCGCAACACGCCCGAGGCGCCGCCGAAGCCTCCGCCCCCGCCTCCGCCCCCGCCGGGGCCCCCGCCCCCGGACCCGAAAATGCGGGAGAGGCCGTTGTACCCGAAGATCAGGCTGAGAATGGAGTTGTTGGACGTGCTGCCGATGTAGGGCCGCGACGCCGCCGGCCACAGGGCCACGATCGCCACCCACCAGCCGGCGGCCACCAGCAGGGTGACGCCGGCGACGGCCAGCTGGAGGAGTCGCTGGCCCAGCTTGGGCGGCCCGGCGACGAGATACACCAACGCCATGGCCGGCAGGACCAGGAAGGCCTGCAACATCTTGGTGTCGAACGCCAGACCGAGCAGGGCGGCGGCCAGCACCAGGGCCCGCGTCCGGCCCGTGGTCAGCGCCGACCACAGCGCCCACGCCGCGCCCAGGCAAAGGAGGGTGAGGAATGCGTCGGGGTTGTTGAAGCGGAACATGAGGGCCGCCACCGGCGTCACCGCGAACGCCAGTGCCGCCAGGTGGGCCGAAAGGTCGCCGGCCCACTGGCGCACCAGCCGGTGCAGGATGAGCACCGAGCCCACGCCGGCCGCCGCCTCGGGCAGCAGCATGCTCCAGGTGCTGAACCCGAACAGGCGAGCCGACAGGCTCATCACCCACAACGCGGCCGGCGGCTTGTCGACGGTGATGAACGAGCCCGGGTCGATCGAGCCGAAGAAGAATGCCTTCCAGCTGGTCGCCCCGCTGCGCACCGCGGCGGCGTAGTACGAGTTCCCCATGCCCACGTGGGCCAGGTTCCAGGTGTAGAGGCCGGCCGCCAGGACGCCAATGGCCGCGGTGACGAGTTGGGAACGAGACGGCCGCCACCGGTCGCGGCGGGCGTCGCCGGCGGGGGGCAGGTCGTCGGCGAATCGCCGCGGTGCGTTCCGGGTGAGGGTGGTAGCCATGGCTCCAACTGTCGAGCCCACGGCTTGGCCGCCTCTCAGGTCTGCCTGGGAGTTCCCTCAGATTCGGGCGGCAGACGCAGGGTGTAGCCCACCCCGCGCACGGTGTGGATCAGCGGCGGCTCGCTCTCGTCCACCTTGTGGCGCAGGTAGCTGATGTAGGTCTCCAGCACGCTGGCGTTGCCCGCGAAGGTGTAGTCCCACACGTGCTCCAGGATCTGGTCGCGGGTGAGGACCCGGCGGGCGTTGGCCAGCAGGTAGTGGAGCAGCTTGTACTCGGTGGGGGTGAGCTCGATGAGCCGCCCCGCCCGCCACACGTCGCGGGTGTCCTCGTCGAGCTCGAGGTCGGCGTAGGACAGCCGGCTCTCGCCCGGGCCGGCGCCGCCCGCCCGGCGCAGCACGGCCTTCACCCGCTCGACCAGTTCCTCGATGCTGAACGGCTTGGTGACGTAGTCGTCGCTACCGGTGCGCAGGCCCTTGACTTTGTCGGCGGTGGTGTCGCGCGCCGTGAGGAAGATGACGGGGATCCGGGTGCCCGCCCCTTCGCTCTGCCGCAGCCGGCGGGCCACTTCGAGGCCGTCGAGGTCGGGGAGCATGACGTCGAGGACGATCAGGTCGGGCTTGCGCCGTTCCACCGCGGCCAGGGCGGCCCGGCCGCTTCCGACCCGCTCGACGTCGAAGCCGTTGTAGCCGAGGGCCATCCCGACCAGCTCGGTGATGTGCTCCTCGTCGTCGACGACGAGCACACGGTTCGGGCGGGAGTGGCTCATCTCCCGAGACGGTACGCGCCGCGGCTGGCCGAGGCGGCGGCAGGGACCTTCGGCCCGGCACCGGCGCCGGAGGCCCCGGCCAGGCGGAGGGCGGTCAGGACCGCCACCGCCGCCGCGACCAGCACGGCGGCGATCACGACCATCGGCGTGCCGCTGTCACTCCCCGCCGTCAAGCCGTGGACGGTGCTGAGCACGAACAACGGGAAGCTCAGGAAATGGACCCGCCGCCACAGCGTGGGATTGATCCGCGAGCGCAGCAGCGAGGTCACCTCGATGGCGACCAGCAAATACAGCGACGCCACGCCGTACGCGACCATGACCGGATGCCAGCGGGCGACGAAGGGAACCAGTACCGACGCCAGCCCGAAGTGGACGTAGGTGTCGGCGAGGATGGCGGCCACGTGGACGCCGGTGAACACCAGCGCCAGGCCGCCCAGCCAGCGATGGAGGTCGAGCAGCCAGGAGTGGCGGGCGATCCGCCGGATCACCTTGGAGGTCATGAGCAGGCCCCACACCACCGAGGCGGCCAGAAGAGCCCACGCCACCATGCCCGAGGCCCGGGCGACATACCAGGGAAGGGTTCCGCTCATGGGCCCCATCCTGCGGCTCATTCCTCAGAGGACGATCAGCGGTCCCTCGGAAACGCCGGGGACTCCGCCGTCGGATCGGCTGATTCACCACCGCCGCCGTCCCGGTCGTGGCTGCGGCGGCCCGTCGCCCGAGCCGCCCTGATCGCCGCCGCCCTCAGCGCGCTGTGCCTGCGCTCGTTCATCCACCCCGGCTACCTCCTCCAGGTCGACGCCGTCTTCGGTCCACGGCCACCCCACCTGGCGTGGAGCTTCGGGCTGCCGTTGACCCTGGTCCAGTGGCTGCTGACCGAGGTTGTGGGGGGCGCGCTGGCGGGGAAGGCGCTGTTCTTCGCCGCCTTGTGGCTGGCCGCCTTCGGGCCCATGGTCGTGTTGCGGGCCCGCCCCTGGCCGGTCCAGCTGCTCGCCGGCCTACTGGGCGCCCTCAACCCGTGGACCGCCGAGCGGCTGAGCGAGGGGCAATACGGAGTGGCGGCGGCCGGCGGGGCCCTCTTCCTCGTGCTGGCCGCCCTGGAGCTCCTGCGCGACCGCCCCGGTCCCCGGCCCGCCCTGGCCCTGGCGGCCGCCGGGGCGGCCGCCACCGCCCTCAACGCCGCCTTTTTCCCCATCGTGGTGGTCCTCGTCGCCTGCTCGTTCGTCGGCCGCCGCGACTGGCGCCGGCCGGAGGTGGGGCGGTGGACCGGCGCCGCCGGCCTCGTCTTCCTCGCCCTGCTGGCCTACGGCGTCGTCGCCTTCTTCGCCGGCGGCGACCTCGGCTCCTACGCCGTCCTCCAGCACGTCGACCGGGCCCAGTTCACGTTCTTCCACGCCAGCGCCAGCACCCGCTACGGGCTCCTGCCCAACCTGCTCGGCTTGTACGGCAGCTCCGCCGAGCG
>DATARN010000094.1:0-65147 GCA_036264135.1 Acidimicrobiales bacterium | reverse complement strand
TCGACATGGGCGGCAGCATGCGCCTCGGCGCCTACGTGGCCCGGTTGCGGGCCGACAGCCAGGTCGCCCGGGCGTACGGCGACACCGTCGTCGACGAGCGCCACCGCCACCGCTACGAGGTCAACCCCCGCTACCGGCGGCGCCTGGAGGATGCCGGGCTGGCGTGCTCGGGCACCTCGCCCGACGACCGGCTGGTCGAGTTCATCGAGCTTCCCGGCCATCCCATGTGGATCGGCACCCAGGCCCATCCCGAGTTCAAGAGCCGCCCCGACCGCCCGCACCCGCTGTTCCGGGAGCTGGTGGGCCAGGCGCTGATCCGCGCCGAGGGCCGGACGCCGAGGCTGCTCGACGTGAGCGGTCTCACCCAGCCGGCGCGGGTGTCATAGGGCGTGTTCCGGAAGAAGAGCGAGGAGCTTCACTACCGGGGAAGCCTGATCAGCCTGGCGACGGCGACCTTCGAAGCGCCCGACGGCTCCACCTTCCAGCGCGACATCGTGCACCACCCCGGCGCCGTCTCGGTCGTGGCGGTCGAGCAGGGCGACGAGCGCGGGCCCCAGGTGATCCTGGTGCGCCAGTACCGGGCCGCCATCGACCAGGAGTTGCTGGAAGTGGTGGCCGGCAAGCGCGACGTCCAGGACGAGCCGCCCGAGACGACGGCCCGGCGGGAGCTGGCCGAAGAGGTCGGGATGATCGCCGGTCGCCTCGAGCTGCTGGCCGAGTTCTACAACTCGCCGGGATTCTGCGACGAGCACTCCTACATCTTTCTGGGCCTCGACCTCACGCCCACCGCCCGCGAAGCGCACGGCATCGAGGAGCAGTACATGACCATCGAGCGGGTGGCGCTGGCCGACGTTGGTTCCCTGATCCGACGGGGTGAGATCGTCGACGCCAAGACGATCATCGGCCTCTGCCTGGCCCGGGAAGCGCTGGCTACGCTCGAACCGTGATCGTTGGCGTCCCCGCCGAGGTAAAGACCGCCGAAAACCGGGTGGCGATGACGCCCGACGGGGTCCGGGAGTTGACGGCCCACGGCCACACCGTCTTGGTCGAACGGGGGGCCGGTGAGGGTTCCTCGATCGCCGACGCCGATTTCCACCGGGCCGGGGCCGAGCTGGTCGCCGGGGCGGCCGAGGCGTGGTCGGCCGAGCTGGTCGTCAAGGTCAAGGAGCCCCAACCCGAGGAGTTCGCCTTCCTCCGCCCGGACCTGGTGCTGTTCACCTACCTCCACCTGGCCGCCTACCCCGACGTGGCCAAGGCGCTGCTGGCCGCGGGCACGACCAGCCTGGCCTACGAGACGGTCCAGCTGCCCGACGGGTCGTTACCCCTGCTGGCCCCCATGAGCGAGGTGGCGGGCCGCATGGCCACCCAGGTGGGGGCGCACTACCTGGAGCGCACCAACGGCGGGCGCGGCGTCCTTCTCGGGGGCGCCCCCGGCGTGCGCCCCGCTCGGGTGGTGGTCCTCGGCGCCGGCAACGTCGGCTGGAACGCCGCCTGGATCGCCCAGGGCATGGAGGCCGAGGTGCTGCTGCTCGACAAGAGCATCGACCGGCTGCGCTGGGTCGACCAGATCCACCGGGGGCGCATCATGACCCTCGCCTCCAACCGGGGGGCCATCGAGCGGGCGGTGGCCCGCGCCGACTTGGTGATCGGGGCGGTCCTCGTGGCCGGCGGCCGGGCTCCGGTGGTGGTGACCGAGGACATGGTGGCGGCCATGAAACCCGGGTCGGTGATCGTCGACGTGGCCGTCGACCAAGGCGGGTGCGTGGCCACGACCCACGAGACGACCCATACCGACCCGGTGTACTTCCGCCATGGCGTCCTGCACTACGCCGTCGGCAACATGCCCGGCGCCGTGCCTCACACCTCCACCTACGCCCTGACCAACGCCACGCTGCCCTACATCGTCGAGGTGGCCAACCAGGGCCCGGTGGCGGCCGCCTCCGACCCGTCGCTGCGGGGCGGCCTCACGACTGTGTCCGGCCGGGTGACCAACGACGCGGTGGGCGAAGCCCTGGGCCTGCCCTGCGTCGACCCTTTCGCCGAACCGATGTGAAGGTGGAAAAGGGGGCGGCGGCGGCTCCGGCCGGCGCGGTGCCCCTCAGCCTGGACGGCGAAGAGTTCTTGTCCTGGTTGTCCGTCGAGCGGGGGAGGGCGGCCAACACCCTCTCGGCCTACCGCAGAGACCTGCGGGCCTACGAGACGTGGCTGCGCCGGCGCCAACTGGCCCTGGCCGACGTGGCCGAGCCCGACGTCCTGGCGTACGTCGCCGACTTGTGGGCGTCGGGGCGGGCGCCGTCGAGCGTGGCCCGGGCGCTGGTCGCGGTGCGGTCCCTGCACCGCTTCCTGGCCGATGAGGGCCACGTCGGCAGCGACCCGACCGGCGACGTGGGCCGTCCCAAGGTTCCCCAGGGCCTCCCGAAGGCGCTGACCGAGGATGAGGTCGCCGGCCTGCTGGCGGCGGTGGTCGGCGAGGACGCCACCGCCCGGCGGGACCGGGCCATCCTCGAGCTCCTGTATGGCACCGGCATGCGGATCTCCGAACTGGTCGGGCTGTCCCTGCGCGACCTGGCCCTCGACTCGGGGGTCATCAGGGTGTTCGGAAAGGGGGCCAAGGAGCGGCTCGTGCCCCTCGGCCGCTACGCCCACGTCGCCCTCGACGAGTGGTTGTCGCCGAACGGCCGGGGCGCCCTCAGCCCCAGCCACTGGGCCCGCCGGGGCGACTCCGAGGCGGTGTTCCTCAACGCCCGGGGCGGTCGCCTGTCGCGCCAGGGGGCGTGGGGCATCGTGCGCCGCTACGGCGACAAGGTCGGCCTGGGCGAGCGCCTCACGCCCCACGTGCTGCGCCACAGCTGCGCCACCCACATGCTCGACCACGGCGCCGACATCCGGGTGGTTCAGGAGCTGTTGGGCCACGCCTCCATCGCCACCACCCAGGTGTACACCAAGGTGTCGACGGAACGTCTGCGATCCGCCTACGAGGCCGCCCACCCCCGGGCCCGGCGTCAGAAACCGGTGAACGAAGCGTCGCCCAGATGACGTGAGGGTTACACTCTCGCTATGACGTCGACCGATGCGACGACCGCCGGCCTCCGATCGCTCCTCGAAGAGGAACGAGATTCGCTCCGCGCCCGGCTGAGCGAACTGGGCTACGGCGCCGTCGGTCTCAACTACGACTCCAACTTCGCCGACTCCAGCCAGGTGACCGCCGAGCGGGGCGAAGCGGAGGCGTTGGCCGCCAAGCTGCAGGAGACTCTCGCCGAGGTGGAGCACGCCATCGGCAAGCTGGACAGCGCCACCTACGGGTACTGCGAAGCGTGCGGCAAACCGATCGGCGCCGCCCGCCTCGAGGCCAAGCCGGCCGCCCGGTACTGCATCGACTGCGCCTCCAAGCGCTAGCCAACCTCGCTCTGCGGTCCGCTGACCGCAGCCCGACCTGACAGCATGGCGGCCGTGACGCGCGACCGGGTGATCGTGTTCGGCATCGTCGGGGTTCTGGTCGTCCTGGCCATCTCCCGCCATGTGCTGACGTTCACCTCCGGTACCGCCCTCTTCCTCCTCGTCCTCATCCCGTCGGTCATCCTCCACGAGGTGGCCCACGGCGTGGCCGCCCTGGCGTGCGGCGACGACACCGCCCAGCGGGCCGGCCGCCTCACCTTGAACCCCGTCCGCCACGTCGACCTGTTCGGGACCCTGCTCCTTCCTGCCCTGCTGGCGGTGACCGGCCACAGCGTGTTCGGCTACGCCAAACCGGTCCCCGTCAACCCGACCCAGTTGCGCCACCCCCGCAACCAGTCCGTACTGGTCAGCCTGGCCGGCCCGGCCACCAACATCGCCCTGGCGGCGATCGCCGCGCTGTGGCTGCGCCAGGAACACCTGGCGTTTCTGTCGACTGCGTCCGGGCCGTGGCGCAACCGGATCCTCGTGGCCCTGGGCGTCACCAACGTCTTCCTGGCCGTGTTCAACCTGATCCCCATCCCGCCCCTCGACGGCTCGTCGGTGATCACCCGGGTGCTCCCGAAGGACTGGGAACAGGGATGGGCCACCTTGCAGCGCTACGGGATGTTCATCGTGCTGGGCGTCGTCCTCCTCGAACCCCAGGCGCTGTCGCGCCTGTTCGACCCGGCCCTGCGGTTGTGGGTCCGCCTGCTGCAGTGAACACCCGGTTCGGGCCGATCGGCCACCTGGCCCGACGCTTCTTCACCTCGTTGTGGCCCGGGGGGCCGCCGGCCGCCGACGACAGGTGGGCCCGGTCCTTTCTGGCCGATCGGGAGGTGGCGCTCTGGGAGCAGATGTCCGGACCGGACCGCCGCCACGCCGTCGCCGTCGCCCGCCGGCTCGGCCCGGTGGAGCCGGTCGCGGTACCCGCCGCCCTCCTGCACGACGTGGGCAAGGTCGAGTCCCGTCTCGGTCCGCTGCGCCGGGCCATCGTCACGGTCGCCGCGCTGGCCGCCGGCCGGGACCGCCTGGCGGCCGGGAGCGGCCGGGCCGCCCGGTACCTGCGTCACGACGCCCTCGGGGCCGACCTCCTGGCGGGCGCCGGCAGCGACCGGTTGACGGTGACCTGGGCCCGCGAGCACCACCTGCCGCCCGAGCGCTGGACCGTCCCGGCGCCGCTGGGCCGGGCGCTCAAGGCGGCCGACGACGACTAGGACCCCGGAATCGACGGCGGCCCCGGTGGCGGGTGAACGGGGAGGAGCAGCGGCGGTCGAGGCGGCTGCGAGAAGTTGAAGTCGTTCACCAGGTTGCCCAGCTGGGGCGCCGTTTCCCGGACATCGGGGCGGGGATCGGGACGACCGTCGGTGCGGGGGTCGAGGCGCTGGCCCCCCAAGAAGTCGTCCTCGATGAACTTGGCGTAGGCGTCGAAGCTCAGCGTCTGGTGGTCGATGACGCCCTGTTTGGCGTACGGGCTGATCACCAGTCCGGGGACCCGCAGGCCGTACCCGTTCTGGTCCACCGACGGCGGCACCACATGGTCGTAGAAGCCGCCCCAGTCGTCCCAGGTCAGGAAGATGGCCGTCGAACTCCAGTCGGGACTGCGCATGACGGCATTGATCACACTGGTCACGTACGCCTGTCCGGCCGACGTCGGCGATGGGGGGTGTTCGCTCACCGCCGAGGACGGCACGACCCACGACACCGCCGGCAACGTCCCGGCCTGCGCCTGCAGGAAGAAGCTGCTCATCGCCTGGACATTTCCGATCTGGCCGTCCTGGCGGACGGTGTCGAATGAGGGCAGCGGGTTCCATATCCCGGGGGTGCGGGCGTTGAGGGCACCCTGAACGCAGGTGAACTCCGACGGGTCCTGGCAATCGGGTTCACGGCCGGGTACCACGTAGTAGCCCCAGGAGACCTTCTGGCGGTACATCAGGTAGGTCAGGTCGGTCCAGGCATAGTCGGCGGGGGGAGAGGCGGGCGGCGCCGCGAACGCCCCGCCCTTGTCCGCGGGGTTCCCGGGATCCTGGAGGGCGTTGGTGCAGCTCGCCGGGTCGGCGGCCACCGTGCATTTGGCCGACCATTCGGAAACGAGGAAGAGGTGGGCGGGAAGGCTCCACGAGGCGTTCGGCTCGAACATGTGGTCCTGGAGCACGAAGTTGTGGGCGTAGGCCCAATAGTTGGGAATCTCGCGGGCGTCCTTCCACCCCATGACGTCGGGTACCGACCCGTTGGTGCAGTCGGGATCGGTCAGGCTGGCACAGCCCCGTCCCCCGGCCGCGGCCCGCTTGACGAAGCCGTCCATACTGCCGCCGTCGATGTCGGCCAGCGACGCCTGCTGGCTGTGGGGGCCGCCGCTGTTCACGTCGGCGGCGTCGTGGAACGGGGCGACGCACGGTCCGGCGACCGCCGGCAGACAAACCGAGGGCCGGCCGTTGACCATCGGGATCCCGTCGGCGCCCGGGTAGGTGCCGAAATAGGTGTCGAACGAGCGGTTCTCCTGCATGATCACCACCACATGGCGGATCCGGTGGATGTCGGGCGCCCCGCCGGCCCCGTTGCCGCCCTTGGGCGGCGACGCGGTACAGGCCGCGACTACCGTGAGGGCGGTGGCGGCCGCCGCCAACTGCCGTCTCACACCCCGGCGAGCGCATTCAGCATTCGTCAGCATTCGTCAGCAGTCGATGGTTCCGCCGAGGATGCTTGCTGTGGCAACATTCCGGCACATGTCCGTTTCGTAACAGGCGTAACCGGACGCAGATCGGCGAAAGGACCGTTGGGCTATGGGATCGGACGAGATGCCGGACAGCGTGGCCGACGCGCCGTTCGATTCGTCATCACCAGTACCGGAAAAATTGCTCAGCCGGGCCGAGGCCGCCGGGTATCTGGGGGTTCCGGTGAGCACGATCTACCACTGGGCCAAGACGGGTCGCCTGCCCTGCCAGGTCACCCTCGGCGGGCATCTGCGCTTCTCCCGCCCCGACCTCGACGCCGCCTACATCCGCTCGGCCCGCTTCGCCGGACGCGGCGGCCAGAGCGACGGCTGACGGGGCCTAGCGCCGCGGTAGCAGCCCGACGGCGTCGCGGGCCCGTCGCATGGTGCCCGCCGCCACCGCCTGCGCCTTGTCGGCCCCTTGGGCCAGCACCTTGTCGACGAAGGCCGGGTCGGCGATCAGTTGGCGGTAGCGGTCCTGGATGGGCCGCAGCAGCTCGATGAGCGCGGCCGCGGTATCGGCCTTCAGTGGCCCGTACTGGCGGTAGTCCGAGGCCACCTCGGCCGGCGGCCGGTGGGTGGCCAGGCCGAGCAGCTCGAGCAGGTTGGACACGCCGGGCTTGGACTCGCGGTCGTAACGCACCGCCCCCGGCCCGGTGTCGGTGTCGGTGACCGCCCGCTTGACCTTGCGCTCGATCACCTCGGGCGGATCCAGCAGCATGATCACCCCAAGGTCGGATTCGGCCGACTTCGACATCTTGGCCGTCGGCCGCTGCAGGTCCATGATCCGGGCGCCCCGGCCGGCCGGCGGGACGATGGCCTCGGGGACGACGAAGGTCGGGCCGTAGCGCTGGTTGAACCGCACCGCCAGGTCGCGGGTCAACTCCACGTGCTGGCGCTGGTCGTCGCCGACGGGGACCCGGTCGGCGTCGTAGAGCAGGATGTCGGCGGCCTGCAGGACGGGATAGGTGAACAGCCCGACCCGGGCGGCCTCGGTCCCGCCCTTGGCGGTCTTGTCCTTGAACTGCGTCATGCGGAGCAGTTCCCCGTAGCTGGCGGTGCACTCGAGGACCCAGGTCAACTCGGTGTGCTCGGGCACGTGGCTCTGCACGAACAGGGTGCACACATCGGGGTCGAGCCCGATGGCGAGCAGCATGGTGGCGGTCTCGAGCGTCTTGGCCCGCAGTTCTTCCGCCGGGCGAGGGACGGTGAGGGCGTGCAGGTCGACGACGAGGTGGTAGCTGTCGTGCTGGTACTGGTCCAGGGCCCACCAGCGCAGGGCGCCGAGGTAGTTGCCCAGGTGGATGTCGCCTGTCGGTTGGATGCCGGACAGCACTCGCGTCACGCGGTTGATGGTATGCGCCGGCAGTGTCACACCCCCCAGGTATTCTCGCCGCCATGCCCTACGAGGTCACGACCGCCGTCTTCGAGGGCCCGTTCGACCTGCTGCTGCACCTCATCACCCGCAACCAGGTGGACATCTACCAGGTGTCGCTCTCGTCCATCGTGGACGCCTACGTGGCCGAGTTGGACAAGCTGCGTCACGTCAACTTGGACGTGGCGACCGAGTTCCTGCTCATCGCCGCCGTCCTGCTCGAACTGAAGGCGCGCCGCCTGCTCCCGGGGAGCGACGACATCGACGACGAGGAGGAGCTGGCCCTGTGGGAGGAGCGCGACCTCCTGCTGGCCCGGCTGTTCGAATGCAAGACGTTCAAGGATGCCGCCGGCGCGCTGATGCGGATGATGGACGCCGCCGGCCGTTCGTTCCCCCGCACCGCCGGCCTGGAAGCCCGCTTTGTCGAGCTGTCACCGGACCTCCTGACCGGGGTCACGCCCGACCGGCTGCGCCTGGCCTGTCTCGCTGCCATGACCCCTCGACCCCAGCCGCGGGTCGACCTCGATCACGTCGCCCCTATCCGGGCCAGTGTCGGTGACGCCGTGGCCGAGTTGGTCGTGCTGTTGCCGGGCGCCGGGACCATGAGCTTCGCCCAGCTGACCGCCGACGCCGGCGATCGGCTGTCGGTGATCGTCCGGTTCCTTGCCGTGCTCGAGCTGTACAAGCGGGGATGGGTTGACGTGGCCCAGCCCGGCAACTTCGGCGAGCTCCAGGTGTGGTGGCTGGGCGACGAAGGGGATGGCGGCGACCCGGCCCCCTTTTCCCCGCTCGACGCCATCGAGGAATACCAGGGGTAATGGCGAGCGAGGTGGAGCGGGCCATCGAGGCCATCGTCATGGTGGCCGAGGAGCCGATCCCACCGCACCTGCTGGCCCAGATCCTGGAGGTGACGCCCGCCCGGGTCGAGGAGGTGTGCCGGCAGCTGGCGGAGGGCTACGCCGGCGAGGACCGGGGCTTCCAGCTGGTGCGGGTGGCGGGCGGGTATCGCTTCCAGAGCCACCCTGACCTGGCCGGCTACGTCGAGCGGTTTGCCCTCGAGGGCCAGGCGACCCGCCTGTCGCCCGCCGCCCTGGAGACCCTGGCGTTGGTCGCCTACAAGCAGCCGGTGTCCCGGGCCCAGGTCGCCGAGGTCCGGGGCGTCAGCGTGGACAGCGTGATGCGCACCCTTCAGCACCGCGGCTACATCAGCGAGGTGGGCCGGGACCCCGGTCCCGGCCAGGCGGTGCTGTACGGCACGACCGCCCGGTTCCTCGAGAAGCTGGGGCTGGACTCGCTCGACCAGCTGCCGGCGCTGGCCCAGTTCGTCCCCGGGCCCGAGGTGATGGAAGCCCTCGATGCCGGTCTCCGCCACGGCGCCGGGCGTCCCGAGCCGGGCGGGCCGGCATGGGTGGCCGACGACGGGGAGGCGGACGCGGAGGCGGACGGGGAGCCGTGATCGCGGGCGAGCCGGCCGCAGAAGGCGAGCGGCTGCAGAAGGTGCTGGCCCGGGCGGGACTGGCCAGCCGGCGGGTGGCGGAGGAGATGATCGAGGCCGGGCGGGTCACGGTCAACGGCGAGGTGGCGGCCCTGGGCCGGCGGGTCGACGTCGACCAGGACCGGGTGGCCGTCGACGGCACCCCGCTGGCGGTGCGCCCCGGCCTGGTGTACTACCTGCTCAACAAGCCCCTCGGCGTGGTGTCGACCGCCGCCGACCCCGAGGGGCGGCCCACCGTGGTCGATCTTGTCCCCGGTGAACCGCGGGTCTTTCCCGTGGGCCGCCTCGACGTGGCCACCGAGGGATTGCTGCTGCTCACCAACGACGGTGAACTCACGCACCACCTGACCCACCCCCGGTTCGGGGTGGACAAGGAGTACCTGGCCCAGGTGGCGGGCCACCCCTCGCCGTCGGCGGTGCGGCGGCTGCGGGAAGGGGTGGAGCTCGACGACGGCCGCACCGCTCCCGCCCGGGTGGCGCTGGTCGCCCCGGACACGCTGCGGTTGGTCATCCATGAGGGGCGCAACCGCCAGGTGCGCCGGATGTGCGAGGCGGTGGGCCACCCCGTCCGCCGCCTGGTGCGCACCCGCATCGGGAGCCTGGCGGATCGCCGGCTGGCGCCGGGGGAGTGGCGGTCGCTTACCCCCGCCGAGGTCCGGTCCCTGGCCGAGGCGGCCTCGGCGCCGGCGCCGGGGACTGCCCGGCGCCGGCCGACGCGTTGACGGCCGGCGGGCGGTGGCCATTCCACCACCCGCCGGCGTGCTCCTACCGGATCGGGATGCCGACCAGGGCGGTGTAGATGTCCTCGTCGTTGGCCTGCAGTCCGTTGTCCTCGGTGGCGGTGCACAGCTGCGGGGGATTCCCGGGGCCGGTGGCGGTGCCGGGGCAGACGAAGATGTCGGGGCTTCGGGTGTCGCTCCATATGGGGTAGGCGATGCCGTTCACCGTCGCCAGCCCGGTGTAGTCACCGAAGAACTGGCCACCCTTCGGTCCGGGAAACTCCGTGGGCGGCGGCATGGAGCTGGACGTGACCCGGGACTGGCCGAAGGTGACCATGTCGCGGCTTCCGGAGATCGAGACGTCCATGTAGCCGCTCGTCTCGTCGCTGCCGTACTGGCGGTCGTAGTACGACACGGCCAGCTGGCCGTTGGTCGTGATGGCCGCCCACTGCCACCATTGGTCCGTTCCCCGCTGGGCGGGCGCCTGGGTCACCATCGGCTCCGACCGTGGGTCGGTGGCGGTCCCGGTGAAGCTGGCGCCGCCGTTGTTCGAGGTGCTGATGAGGATCTTGTTGTTGCACGCCCCGGGCGTCTTGACGCCGCTGTACAGGTTGTTGCCGTCGGCGGCAAAACCGGCGGGGACGCAGCCGTTGGCCTCATTGGAATCGGCGTTGATATAGGAACCGAAGGTCACCACCACCTGGTTGTTCGTCGGGTTGACGACCCCGGTGGGGTAGTTGGTGGCCCGGAACACCGACCGGGTGAGCGGGCCCTTTTCGGGTACGCAGGCCCGACCGGGGTCGGCCCCGGTGCCCTGGTAGGTGTCGCAGTTGGGCAGGTCGAAGTAGTCGCTGACCTTCACCGGCGCCGAGAAGCTGGCGCCGCCGTTGGTCGACTTGGCCAGCAGCACCTGGTTGCGATTGTCGGTCCCGGTGCCCGCGGCGGCGGCGTTGTTGTAGTTGTCGAACACCACGTAGAGCGTCCCGTCGGGCGCGGTGAAGGGCTGGGAGAACTGGTTCTCGTTGCAGTTGCCGTTCGGGGTGTCGAGGTTGTACGTGACGGTGCACAGCGCCTTGCTGTCCCCGCTCACCAAGACCGGCTGGCTGAAGGTCTGTCCGTAGTCGCTGGAGTAGGCCTCGTAGATGTACCCGGTGCCGTTGGCCGCGAACAGGGTCCAGGTCACGTAGACCCGGTCCTGGAACGGGCTGCCCACGTGGTTGTCCACCGTGATCAGCTGCTTGTCCTCGAGCACCCCGGCGGTGCCGGGCCGGTCGTAGTAGCTGGTCACCAACCGGCCCGGGAAGTTCCACGACGCCCCGTTGTTGCCCGTTGAGCGGAACACCGCGAAGGCGCTCGACTGGTCGGTGTTGCTCGAAGCCACCGTGCCCCGGTTGAACAGCTGGCAGCTCAGGTAGGCGTTGCCCTTGGTGTCCCACGCCACCGAGGTGTCGCCGCCCGACTGCCAGTACTGGCGGGCGAAGTTTCCGAAGTTGGCGCCCCGGGTGAAGCCGTTCGGCACCGTGGAGTCATTCCAGGTGGCGCCGTGGTCGGTCGAGTAGGAGGCCCCGCAGGTGCCGTCGCCTCGCCGGTAGTCGTTGTTGCTGGCCACCAGGTACTGCGGGCGCAGGGCGTCCTCCGCGATCGAGGTCTCGTTGTTGGCCTGGCCCCGCCCTTGGAGGTCGGCGTCGGTCACGTTCAGGCAGTTCTGGTTGACCTTTCTGTTGTTCCCGTAGTTGGTCGAGCAGGAGCCGGCGCCGGTTGGGAAGTAGTTGGTCGGATGGCCGGCCAGGCCGGCGGTGCTGAACCCGCTGGGCGGCGTGTTCGGGGCGCCGTCGGCGCCGCCGCCATTGTCGTTGCCGATCGAGGCGGTGCTGCTCGGCCCGAGTGCGTTGATCAGCTCGCTCGACACCAGGCGCTGCTGGATCTTGTTGAGCTTGCTGAGATTGAACGCCAGAGACGCCTGAGCGCTCCCTCCTGCGATCACCGGGATGGTCGCCGCGGCCAGGGCGCCGACCGAAGCCAGCCCGACCACGACACGTCGTCGTATCCTCAATGTCCCTCCTCATTGGTCATCCGCCGGGCCGGTCCGTCTGCAGCCCGCCAAAACCCTAGTGAGTGCCGGTTCCCGCGTGAACCCCACGTAGGCTGCCCCCTCGTGCCTACCGCCGTCCGTGCCCTCCGGGGGGCGACCACCGTGGCGGCTGACACCGTCGAAGAGGTGACCTCCAACGTCCAGGCATTGATCACGACGATGCTCGAACGCAACGGCGTCGACAAAGAGGACCTGATCAGCGTGCTGTTCACCGCCACCGACGACATCCACTGCATGTTCCCGGCCACCGCCGCCCGGGGTGTCGGGCTGGGCGACGTCCCCTTGATCTGCGCCCGGGAACTCGACGTCGCCGGCGGCACGCCACGCTGCATCCGGGTGCTGATGCACCTCACCACCGAGCGGTCCCGGGCGGAGCTTCACCATGTGTACCTGGAAGGGGCACGAGGGCTGCGCGATGACCTTCCCGCGTGAGGGCGACGGCGCCCGCGCCGGCGGCGCCGCCCGGCGGGCCGGGGTTATCGGCACCGGGTTGATCGGCGGGTCTGTCGGCCTGGCGTTGCGCGCTCGGGGGTGGCACGTGACCGGCCGCGACCGCGACCCGGCGCGGGCGGAGCGGGCCTTGGAGTTGGGTGCGCTCGACCAGATCGGCGACGACCCCTCGGCGGAGGTGGTCTTCCTGGCCACGCCGGCGGGCGCCGTGGCCGAAACCGCGGCCACGCTGCGGGCGCGCATGGATGGCGGCGCGGTCGTGACCGATGTCGCCGGCGTCAAGAGCCCCATCGTCGGCGCCATTGACCATCCCCGTTTCGTGGGCGGCCACCCGATGGCGGGCTCGGAGCAGGAGGGGGTGGACGGCGCCGACGCCACCTTGTTCGAGGGCGCCACATGGGTGCTGACGCCCACCGACACCACCGAGCCCGAGGCCTACGCCCGGGTCCTGGCCGTGGTGTCGTCCCTCGGGGCGGACGCCGTGGCCATGCCCGCCGCCCGCCACGACGAGATGGTGGCCATGGTGTCCCACGTGCCCCATCTGACGGCCGGGGCGCTCATGAACCTGGCGGCCGACGCGGCGGCGGAACAGGCCAGCATCCTGCGCCTGGCCGCCGGCGGCTTCCGGGACATGACGCGGATCGCGGCCGGCCATCCCGGCATCTGGCCCGACGTGTGCGTCGACAACCGCGTGGCCATCACCGCCACGCTCGACTCGTTGCTGGACGCCCTCGGCGGGCTGCGGGCCATGGTCTCAACCGGCGACCGGGAGGCCATCCTGGCCGTGCTGGGCCGGGCCCGCGACGCCCGGATGAACCTGCCCGCCCGGTCGCTCCACCCCGAGGAGCTGGCCGAGATCCGCATCCCCGTGCCCGATCGCCCCGGGGTGCTGGCCGACGTGACCACCGGGCTGGGCGAGCGCAGCGTCAACATCTACGACCTGGAGATCGTCCACTCGGCCGCCGGCCCGCGCGGCGTCCTGGTCCTCAAGGTGGACAGGGCCCACGCCCAGCAGGCGATCGACGCCCTCGCCGGGCTCGGCTACCACCCCGCCCTCCGTCCCCTCGCCCCATGAACGCGCTTATGGGTCGCCACCTGGCCCTGCCCGGGCGGCAAGGACCGGTCACGGGGCGGCTACGCCCCCCCGGAGACAAGTCCATCTCGCACCGGGCGCTGCTGTTGGCCGCCCTGGCCGAAGGTCGGTCGGAACTGCGCAACCTTTCCGCCGGCCTCGACGTGGCCCACACCCGCGACGCCATGGCGACGTGCGGCGCCGCGGTGTCGGGCGCCCTCGGCGCCGGCGGCGTGCTGTCCGTCCTCGGCGGCCGGAGCCGGCTTCGGGAACCGGCGGCGGTGATCGACGTCGGCAACTCGGGGACCGCCATCCGCCTGCTGGCCGGCTGGAGCGCCGCCTTCCCCTGGCTCACCGTCCTGCAGGGCGACGGCTCCATCGCCACCCGGCCCATGGCCCGGGTCACCGAGCCGCTGCGGGCCATGGGCGCCCGTATCGACGGGCGAGACGGTGGGCGGTTCCCCCCGCTGGTCGTCCGGGGCGGCCAGTTGACCGGCATCGACTACCGGTTGCCCGTGCCCAGCGCCCAGGTCAAGGCGGCCATCCTGCTGGCCGGCCTGTCGGCCGCCGGCCACACCACGGTGCGGGAGGACATTCCCACCCGGGCGCACACCGAGGAACTGCTGGCGCGGTGCGGGGCCGATATCTCGGTCACACCCGGTTCGGCGGCCGGCGCCCAGGCCGTCACGGTTCGCCCGAGCCCGGTCAACCCCCTGGACCTCACCGTGCCCGCCGACCCGTCACAGGCCGCCTTCTGGGTGGTGGCGGCCTGCGTGGTCCCGGGAAGCGACCTGGTGGTCGAGGACGTCTACGTGGGACCGGCGCGGGCGGGGTTCCTCGACGTCCTGCGCCGGATGGGGGCGGACGTCGCCCTCGAGCGGCCCGACGCCGGCCGGCACACCGCCGATATCCACGCCCGGTACCGGCCGTTGACAGGAACATGGGTCGGCGGCGACGAGGTGCCCGCCGTGATCGACGAGATCCCCGTGTTGGCCGTCGCCGCCGCCCGGGCTACGGGCGACACCGTGTTCGCCGACGCCGCCGAGTTGCGGGTCAAGGAGAGCGACCGGGTGGCGTCGACCGTCGGGGCGCTGTCGGCCCTCGGAGCCCGGGCCGAAGGCCGGGCGGACGGCTTGGTCGTCCACGGGGCCGGGGACCGCCCGCTTTCGGGCGGCACGGTCGACTCGCGGGGGGATCACCGCATTGCCATGGCCGCCGCGGTGGCCGCCATTGACGCCACCGGTCCGACGGTTGTAGCAGGATGGGATTCCGTCGCGACCAGTTACCCCGGCTTCGAGGAGGACCTCCACCGGTGCGTGTCATAGCGATCGACGGTCCTGCCGGCTCAGGGAAATCCACCGTCGCCCGAGCCCTGGCGGCGCGGCTCGGCCTCGACTATCTCGACACGGGCGCCATGTACCGGGCGGTGGCCTTCGCCGCCCTGCGACGAGGTGTCGACCCCGACGATGTCGACGCGGTCGCCCGGCTGGCCCAACAGGTCGATATCGCGGTATCCGACATTGTCTGCGTCGACGGCGTCGATGCCACCATCGAGATCCGCGGTCCCGAGGTGACGAGGGCGGTGTCGGCGGTGGCCGCCAACCCCGAAGTGCGTCGGGAGCTGCGCCGGCGCCAGCGAGAATGGGCCGACAAGCACCACGGTGGGGTCATCGAGGGGCGCGACATCGGCAGCGTGGTGTTCCCTGCCGCCGAGCTCAAGGTGTACCTCACCGCCACCGATTCCGAGCGCGCCGGGAGACGGAGCAAGGAGGTACTGGACATGGACTACGACGCCGTCGCCGCGGACATCGCCCGGCGGGACTACGCCGACTCCAGCCGCTCCGCCGCCCCCTTGGTCGTCGCCGAGGGGGCGAAGCTGGTGGACACCACCGGTCTGTCGGTCGACCAGGTGGTG
Source organism: Acidimicrobiales bacterium (assembly GCA_036264135.1). Lineage (GTDB taxonomy): Bacteria > Actinomycetota > Acidimicrobiia > Acidimicrobiales > Palsa-688 > DATARN01. Next base: position 49,884 of record DATARN010000094.1, on the reverse strand, counting down.
GAGCGGGTTCTCGAGCTCCTGCCGGCGCTGGCCCCGGGGCCGCCGGACGGGGAACGGTGAGCGTCGACCCGACGTCAGGCGACACTGCCGGGGACACCGCCGCGGCGGTTCCCGCCGGTGCAGGGGCCGAGCCGGCCCGCCCACCGCGTGCTACCTCCCGGGCCACGGCGCGACGGGCGGGCGCCGAGGACCGGCCCCTCAAAGCAATCGAGCGGGCCTTCTACCAAATCGCCCGGCTCACCTTCATTATCTTCGGAAAGCTCTTTTGGCGGGTCGAGATCGAGGGGCTCGAGCAGGTCCCGCGGGACCGACCGGTGGTGATCTCGCCCGTCCACCGCTCCAATATCGACACCATCCTCATGGCCTTCCTGAGCCGGCGCCCCCTGCGCTACATGGCCAAGGCCAGCTTGTTCCGCCACCGGTGGTCGGCGGTGATCATCACCGCCCTGGGCGGCTTTCCCGTGTACCGGGACGGCTCCGACCGCGAGGCGCTGCGGACCTGCGAGTCGGCGTTGCGGAGGGGCGAGTCGGTCGTGGTCTTCCCGGAGGGCACCCGCAAGGCGGGGCCGGTCGTCACCGACCTCTACGAAGGAGCGGCGTTCGTCGCCCTTCGCGGCGGGGTGCCCATCGTCCCTGTGGGCATCGGCGGCAGCGCCGGCGCCATGCCCAAGGGCTCGAAGTTCGTCCATCCGGTCAAGATCCGCATCATCGTGGGGCCGCCCATCGTGCCCCCATCTCGCGCCGGTGCCGCGGCGCGCGGCACCCGACGCCAGGTCAGGGAACTCACCGACCAGCTCCAGCGCGACCTGCAGCGCCTCTACGACCGGGCCGAGGGCCGAACCGGCGAGACGCCGGCAGGAGGAGGAACCGGGGAGTAGCGCCCGAGGCCGCCGATGTCTATCCGGCGATCAGCTCGCGGAGGTCCTTGGCTTCAGCGCTGATGCGCAGCTTCTTCAGGGCCCGTCGCTCCACCCGCCGGACCTCGGCCGTATCCAACCCGCAACGGGCGGAGACCTCGGGGGCGGTCAGCGGCGTCCCCCCGACGACGCCGTAGCGCAGGCACACCACATCGCGCTCGGTGGTGTCGAGCGCCCCCAACAACTCGATCACCTGGGCCGGCAGCGAGCTCACCATGACCTCCTCGATGGCCGCGCTGGCGGAGAGATCGCCCAGGCGGTCGCCGAGGGCGCTGCCTTCACCATCGCCGGAGTCCGACGACTCGAAGATCGAGAGGGGGTGGTGGCCCATCATCAGCGTCTCGCCGACCTTGGTGACCGCCAGTCCGGTCTCGTGGGCCAGTTCGGGCAGGGTCGGAGCCCGCCCGAGGTCCACCTCCAGCGCCGCCTGGGCGGCTCGCACCTTGGCCAATCTCTCTCCCGCCTGCACCGGGAGTCGGATCGTGCGCCCGGTGTTGGCGATGGCGCGGGTCACCCCCTGGCGGATCCACCAGCTGGCATAGGTCGAGAACCTGAAGCCCCGCCGGAAGTCAAACCGTTCGACCGCCCGCATAAGCCCGAGGTTGCCTTCCTGCACCAGGTCCATGAGCGACAATCCCGGGCAGGCGTACCGCTTGGCGATGGAGACGACGAGCCGGAGATTGGCGGTGACGAATACCGTCCTGGCCCGGACCCCGGCGTCGACCTGCACCTGCAGCTCTTGGCGCTCCTCGTCGGACAGCGGCCGTCCGCTGGCCAAGACGGCCTCGGCCAGCCGGCCCGCCTCGATGGCGTGGCCCAGGTGCTGCTCGACCTCGCGGCTCAGGAGGGCGTGGCCGCCGACATCGTGCAGGTACAGGCGGAGGAGGCTGGCATCGAAGTGGGCGTCGTCGCGGCGGGCCCCCGAGCCACGGGCCACGGCGCCGGCCGGCGCCCCGCTGGGACGATCACGCCCCGGGGGCACCGTGGAGGTCGATGTCATGCCATCACGGTCCCCGCGTGCCGACGCCAGGAGAGCCATGCACGCCGCAGCTTACGCCGCTCATCCTCGGAGGTTCCACCCCAGACGCCCGCGTCCTGGTTGGTCTCCAGGGCGTAGGCGAGGCAGGCCGGGCGCGCCTCGCAGGATCGGCACACCGACTTCGCCGCCTTGATGGCGGCCATCGTGTCGCTGTTGCGGCCGGCGGGGAAGAACAGCTCGGCAGACGTCGACCGGCAGGCGGCGTGATCACGCCACCGATCGTCCTCCCACCCCTCTGCCATCCACGGCACGGCGTCGGTGCCGCTACCGGGATGGAACTCGGTATCACCGTCCGAGCGCGAGCCGATCTCGTCGAGCATTCCCACCTTGTCCGCGTTGAGGGTTCTGCGAGACTTTGTTCCCCCGTCTCGATGAACCCGACATGTAGATGAAATCTACACTTACCACAATCTTAGTCAAGGAATTCTGCCGACCCGCGGCTTTTGGCCGGGGTCATGGGTTCGTGGCCAGCGACTCGAGGACATCGCTGGCCGCGGTCAGACGGTCGTCCGGTAGCCAGGTCGGGCCGCCGCCGGACGGGGCCAGAAGCGAGGCGGCGACCGCCGCTGACACGACCCGCAGCAGCTCCCGCAACTCGCGGGGGAGCGGGAAATACTCGTCCTCGTCGGTCAGGGTGACCTCGGTCGTCCCCCGCGCCGGGGCCAGCCGGCCGATCACCGCCCGCACCAGCTCTTCGGGGGCCGAGGCGCCGGCGGTCACGCCGACGACGCCGTGCAGGTCGTTGGGCAGTTCGTCGGCGCCATTGACCCGCAGCACCCGGGCGGCACCGGCGTTGCGGGCGGTGCGCTCCAAGGCCAGGGTGTTCGACGAGTTCGACGAGCCGATCACCACCACCGCGTCGGCCTTGTCGGCGATGGCCTTCAGGGCGGCCTGGCGGTTGGTGGTGGCGAAGCAGAGATCGCTACGGCCGGGCATCCACAGCTCGGGGAAGCGATCCTCCGCCGAGGCCAGCACGGAGCGCCACTCGTCGAGGGAGAGCGTCGTCTGGGCGAGGAAGGCCACCGGAGTCGCCAGGTCGGGGATGGCCCGCACATCGTCCTCGCTCTCGACCAGCCGGACGGCCTCGGGGGCGACGGCCACCGTGCCCACCGCCTCGTCGTGGCCGTGGTGGCCGACGTAGACGACGGTGTACCCCTTGGCCGCCCGGACCCGGACCTCGTGGTGGACCTTGGTGACAAGGGGGCAGACGGCGTCGACGACAATGCCGCCGTTGGCCCGGGCGGCGGCGACCACCTCGGGGGCCGAGCCGTGGGCGGACAGCATCAGCGGGGCGCCGGGAGGTACCTCGGTGACGTCGTTGACGAAGACCACCCCGAGCGAGCGGAAGCGGTCCACGACGACCTGGTTGTGGACGATCTCGTGGTAGCAGTACACCGGCGGCTCGAAGACCCGCACCATCCACCCGAGCGCCTTGATGGCCATCTCCACACCGGCGCAGAATCCTCTGGGCGCGGCCAGCAGCACTTCTTCGACCTCCACGCCGTCCCAGGCTAGGGCGGGGCGGCCCGGTATCCTGGACACCGTTATGTCACTGCCGCGCGTGGTGGCGGTGGCTCCCGAGTCGCCGGCCGCCCGGGCCGGCCTGGCGCCCGGTGACGAGATCCTCGCCATGGGCGGCCAAGTCCCCCGGGACATCATCCAATATCAGCTGCTGGCCGACGAGCCGGTCCTGGAATTCGAGCTGCGCCGCGGCGGGTTGGAGATGCCGGTCACGGTGGTCCGCGACGGCGGCGAGCCCCTCGGCATCGAGGTCGACGCCGCCCTGTTCGACCAGGTGCGCACCTGCGACAACCACTGCGAGTTCTGCTTCATCTACCAACTGCCCAAGGGCCTGCGCAAGAGCCTGTACGTCAAGGACGACGACTACCGGCTGTCGTTCCTCTACGGGAACTTCACCACCCTGACCCGGTTCACCGAGTCCGACCTCGAGCGGGTCGTCACCGAGGGCCTCTCGCCGCTGTGGGTCAGCATCCACGCCACCGATCCCGATATCCGTTCTGCCCTGCTCCGCAACCGGCGGGGTGCCACCAGCCTGCGCTGGCTGCGGGCCCTGCTCGACCACGGCGTCGAGGTCCACGGCCAGGTCGTGGTGTGCCCGGGCATCAACGACGGGGCCGTCCTCGAGGACACCCTGGCGGGCGTGCTCGACCGCTATTCCGAGCTGAAGACGGTGGCGTGCGTCCCCCTCGGGGTCAGCCGGTACACCAGCGAGGGCGGCATGCGGCCCCACACACCGGCCGAGGCGGCACGTGTCGTGGCGATCATTGCGGACTGGCAGGAGACCTTCCTGTCCGCCCTCGGGCGGCGAATGGTCTTTGCGGCCGATGAGTACTACCTGCTCACTGGGGCCCCTTTTCCCACCCTCGACACCTACGAGGAGCTGGCCCAGCTGGAAAACGGCGTCGGCTTGGCCTCCGCCTTCGCCGCCGACTTCCAGGGGCGCTCGGGCGGTCACCGCCCGGCGGGCGGGTTCTTCCAGTCCGTCGACGGGGCGCCGGCCGCCGGCTACCGGGCGCCGCGGGCGCCGGGCAGCGTCTCGCTGCTGCCCCGACCGGGCGCGCCGGTCACCGTCCTGACCGGGGAGTACGGCGCCCGGGTGCTGGCGCCGTTGGTGTCTCCCTACGGGCGGGTGCTGCCCATTGCCAACACCTTCTTCGGGGGGAACATCGCGGTGACCGGGCTGCTGGCCGGCGCCGACGTGGCCGCGGCACTCGCCGCCGCGCCGGTCGGCGAGCGCTTCCTGCTCCCCGACGTCTGCCTTTCGGGCGGCCGCTTCCTCGACGGCCTCGGGCTCGAGGACCTGCCCCGTCCAGTTGAAGTCGTACCCGCCGACGGGGCGTCGTTGCGGCGGGCCCTCGACGCCACGTGGGCGCCATGAGCGCCGAGTCGCCGGTGGTGGCCGTGGTCGGCCGGCCCAACGTGGGCAAGAGCACGCTGGTCAATCGCATCGTGGGCAAACGGGTCGCGATCGTCGAGGAGCGCCCCGGCGTCACCCGCGATCGCAAGGTGCTGGCCGCCGAGTGGGCGGGCCGGGAGTTTTCCATCGTCGACACCGGCGGGTGGATGGCCCGCGGGTCCTCGTTGGACCAGCAGGTCACCGCCCAGGCCCGGCGGGCCATCGACTCGGCCGACGTGATCCTGCTGGTGGTCGACACGACGGTGGGCGTCACCGACGAGGACGCCCAGGTGGCCGAGATCCTACGGCGGTCACCGCGGCCGGCGCTGGTGGTGGCCAACAAGGTCGACGCCGACACCCAGGAGTCCGACGCCTGGGTCTTCGAGCGCCTGGGCCTCGGCGACCCGGTCATGGTGAGCGCCCTGCACGGGCGGGGCGCCGGCGACCTTCTCGACGCCGTGACCGCCCTGCTCCCCCCTCCGGGGGCCGAGGCGCCGGCCGCCGAGACGGCGCCGGCGGCACCCGAGGCCATCTCCGTGGCCATCGTCGGGCGGCCGAACGTCGGGAAGTCCACCCTCTTCAACCGGCTCATCGGCGAGGAACGTTCGGTCGTCCACGACCTCCCCGGGACCACCCGCGACGCGGTGGACACGGTGGTCGAGACGCCCGACGGGCCCATCCGTTTCGTCGACACCGCGGGCCTCCGCCGGCGGGCCAAGGAAGCCGAGGGCGCCGAGTACTACTCCCTGGTCCGGGCGCTGCAGGCGATCGACCGGGCCGAGGCGGCGCTGTTCGTTATCGACGCCACCGAGGGCGTCACCCATCAGGACCAGCGGCTGGCCGAGCGGGTCGATGCCGCCGGCAATCCCATCGTCATCTGCCTGAACAAGTGGGAGCTGCTCGACGCCGAGGGCCGGGCCGATATCGTGGCCCAGGTCGAGGATCGCCTGTCGTTCCTGGCCTATGCACCCGTCCTCAAGATCAGCGCCCTGACCGGCAAGGGCGTCCACAAGCTCCTGCCCCACCTGACCGCGGCCGTCGAGGCGTACCACCGCCGCATACCGACCCGTGAGCTCAACAAGCTCATGGCCGCCGCCCAGGCGGCGCAACCGTCGCCCGGAGGGCGGGTGCTGTACGCGACCCAGGGGGCGACGAACCCGCCGACGTTCACCCTGTTCGCCACCAGGACCATCCCGCCCACGTACCTGCGATATTTGGAGCGCCAGATCCGGGAGCATTTCGGTCTCGGGCCCACGCCGCTCAAGCTCCGCGTGCGGCGCCGCTCCGCCTAGTAGCCCCTTCCGGCGGCCTCGACCGGCCTGGTTCCGGCGCGCCTGAGGCGCTCGGGCGGGGTCCTCGGGGGCAATGTCCGATACCGTCGCGCTCATGTTCGCCCGGCCCTGGCTCCTGGCCTTGGCCATCGGCTGTTCGTTTGCCGCCGTCCTTTGGGGCCGGTCGGCTCGCCGGCTGGAACGCGCCGCCACCCGAATCGAGGCCCAGACGGCCGGCTCGGTGAGCGGCCGCGACGCCGTCGATCTGGCTCGCAGCGCCTGGCAGAAGGACCTCCACGCCGCCGTGCTGTACGCCGTGCTGGCCGTCGGGCTGTTCTTCTCGTCCTGGTCCAACGCACCCTGGGTGTCCCTCCCGCTGCTCGCCTTGGCCGTGCCCGTCGTGGCCTCCATCCGGTTCTCGCCCCGCTTCCTCGGCGAGGCCCGGCTGGCCGAGGAGCGCTCCCAGCTGGAGCGCCGGGCCGCCGAGGTCCTGGCTCAGGAGGAACTGGCCCCCCGCCGGTGGGCGGCCCGGCTGGCCCCCGCGGACCTGCCGCAAATCGAAGGGTTCGAGCTGGGCCGGGTGTACGAGCCGGGCACGGGGATGATGGCCGGCGACTTCTACGACGTCTACCCCAACGGGCGCGACCGCCTAGCGTGCGTCATCGGCGACGTGGCCGGGCACGGGATCGAGCCGTCCATCACCGCCTTCCAGGTCAAGTACCTGCTCCGGAACTTCATCCGCCAGTACCGCGACCCTGCCCAGGCGCTGGAGGAGCTCAACGTGGTCCTCTCCACGTCCGGCCGCCCCGAGGACCTGGTCTCGGTCTGCGTGGTCGTGTTCGACACGGCCGCCGGTTCGGTGCGCTACGCCTCCGCCGGCCATCCCGCCGTCTGGCTGTGGCACGACGGAGAGCTGAAAGCGCTGCGGGCGACCGGGCCGCTCCTCACCCTCGACCCCAACGGCAGCTTCTTCTCCAGGGAGATGCCCCTCGACCCCGGCGACCTGCTGCTCATGTACACCGACGGGCTGTCCGAGGCCCGTGCCGGCGGCCAGCTCTTCGGCGAGGACCGCATCGCCAACATCATCCGCCGGGACCCCGGCCAGGAGGCCACCACCCTGGCCAAGGTGCTCCTCGAGGCGGCACGGGACTTTGCCTCCGAGCCGCTCTCCGACGACGTGGCCATCCTGGCGGTCCGCCGGACCTGACCCCTTTGGCGAGGCCCCCGGGCCGGAGGCCGTTCGGCATTCGTTTGCTGCCCGACCTGCCCTGGCCACTTGCCGTAGTCCGCACCGCAACTTGTGGCCACACCCCCCGGCGACGGGGCGGCCACAGCCACCCGGCCAGTTGCCGTGGTCCACACAGCAACTTGTGGCCACACCCCAGGGCTCGAGACCGCGCTCAAGGGCGCCTGGCCAGTTGCCGTAGGCGGCGCCGCAACTTGTGGCCACACCGGCCGGGCCACGGGCCCGGCCACAGGCGCCCCGGCCACTTGCCGTGGACCACACCGCAACTTATGGCCGCACCCCCTGCCCCGGGGGGCCGGCCAGATCCGGCCGCCCGCACCGCAACTTGTGGCCACACCCCCCGGCGACGGGGCGTCGGCGGCCAAAATGCTCCCGCTTCTGATGAGTTGTGGGTCCACTGGACCCACTACTCATCAAGAGCGCGGCCGCCCCGGCCAGATCCCGCCGGCCGGAGGCCCCCACGAGGCGGTTTTGGGCGAGACTGGAAAACAGCCATGACCCGTGACCTGCGCGCTTCCACCGAACGGGCCCGCCAGGGAAACGCCGGCCGGGAACGGGAACGGGAGAAGCTGGCCCGCCAGAACAAGCTGTTCGTGCGGGAACGCCTGGCCCTGCTGCTCGACGAGGGCAGCTTCGTCGAAGACGGCATCCTGGCCAACGCCCTGGCCCAGGGTGACGACCTGCCGGCCGACGGGGTCGTGACCGGGCGGGGCCGGGTCGACGGGAGGCCGGTGTGCGTCATGGCCAACGACCAGACCGTGAAGGCCGGCTCGTGGGGTGCCCGCACCGTCGAGAAGATCATCCGCCTGACCGAGTACGCCCTGGCCCACGAACTGCCGGTGGTGTGGCTGGTCGATTCGGCGGGCGCCCGGATCACCGACCAGGTGGAGCTGTTCCCCGGGCGGCGGGGGGCGGGCCGCATCTTCTACAACCAGGTCCGGCTCTCGGGTCGGGTGCCCCAGGTCTGCTGCCTCTTCGGGCCGAGCGCCGCCGGCGGGGCCTACATCCCGAGTTTCTGCGACGCCGCCTTCCTGGTCGAGGGCAACGCCTCGATGTACCTCGGGTCGCCCCGCATGGCGGAAATGGTGATCGGCGAGCACACCACCCTGGAGGAGATGGGCGGCGCCCGCATGCACGCCTCGGTGTCCGGTTCGGGGGACAACCTGGCCACCGACGATGCCGACGCCATCGCCCTGGCCCGGGAATGGCTGGCCTACTTCCCGACCAGCTGGCGGGAGCCACCTCCGCTGGCCGAACCGGCCAAGCCCCGGACCGCACTCACCGGGGCCATGATCCCGACCGCCCCGACGGAGGGCTATGACATCCGGTCGGTCATCGACGCCCTGGTGGACGAGGACAGCTTCTTCGAGTTGAAGCCGCTGTGGGCGCCCGAGTTGGTCATCGGCCTGGGCCGGTTGGAGGGCAATCCCGTCGGCATCGTCGCCAACAACCCGGCGGTCAAGGGCGGCGTCCTCTTCGTCGACTCGGCCGACAAGGCGGCCCGCTTCATCTGGTGCTGTGACGCCTTCAATATCCCGCTGCTCTTCCTCTGCGACGTGCCCGGTTTCATGGTGGGGTCCCAGGTCGAGCGGCAGGGGATCATCCGCCACGGCGCCAAGATGATCACCGCCGTCTCCGAGGCGACGGTGCCCAAGATCTCGGTGGTCGTGCGCAAGGCGTACGGGGCCGGCCTCTACGCCATGGCGGGTCCGGCGTTCGAACCCGACGCCTGCCTGGCCCTGCCGAGTGCCCAGATCGCCGTCATGGGCCCCGAGGCGGCGGTCAACGCCGTCTACGCCAACCGCATCGAGGCCATCAGCGACGCCGATGAACGGGCCGCCTTTGTCGCCGCCCGGCGGGCGGAATACGAAGCCGACGTCGACCTGTCCCGGCTGGCGTCGGACCTGGTGATCGACGCCGTGGTCGAACCCGAGGCCCTCCGCGACGAACTGATCCTGCGGTTCCAGGTCGCGGGCGGCAAGGACCGCACCTTCAGCGAACGCCACCACGGGGTGCCGCCGGTATGACCCTGCCGCACCGGGTCGCCATCCGGGAAGTGGGGCCCCGCGACGGCCTCCAGGGTGAACGACCGGTCGCCGCCGCCGACCGGGCGGCGCTCGTCGACGCCCTGGCGGCCGCCGGGCTGACCGACATCGAGGCCGTCGCCTTCGTGTCGCCCCGGGTGGTGCCGGCCATGGCCGACGCCGGGACGGTCCTCGAGAAGGTGGTCCGCCGGCCCGGGGTCCGCTACTGGGCCCTGGTGCCCAACGTGCGGGGCGCCGAGCTGGCCCTGGCCGCCGGGGTCGACGGCCTGACCGTCACCGCGTCCGCCTCGGAGGCGTATTCACGGAAAAATGTGGCCATGTCGATCGACGAGTCGGTCGCCGAAGCCGGCCGAGTGGTGGCCCTGGCCGGCCGGGTTCCGGTTGACGTCGTCATCTCGTGTGCGTTTGGTTCCCCCTTCGGGGAGAACATCGCCCCCCGCGCCGTCGCCGTCCTCGCCGCCCGCAGCCTCGACGGCGGTGCCGCGGAGGTGACCCTGGCCGACACGACCGGCATGGCCAGCCCCCGGAGCATCGACGCCGTGCTGGCCGAGACGGGGAGCGACGTCGGGTTGCACCTGCACGACACCCGGGGCACCGCCCTGGTCAACGCCTTCGCCGCCCTGCAGCGGGGCGTGAACCGCTTCGACTGTGCCGTCGGGGGCCTCGGGGGCTCGCCGTTCGCGCCCGGCGCCGGCGGGAACCTGGCGACCGAGGACCTGGTGCACCTCCTCGACGACCTAGAGGTGGCCACCGGCGTCGACCTGGCCGCCCTGCTGGCCGCCAGCCGGCTGGTCGCCGGCCTCGTCGGCCACGACGTACCGAGCCGGGTCGCCCATGCCCTGGTGTGAGACCTGCAGCAAGTTCTGGAGCCCGCCGGCCATGGGCAAGGGCGGGGAGTGCCCGACGTGCGGCCAGGTGATCGCCCCGCCCAAGAAGGCCCCCTGGCACTTCAAGTTCCTCCTGGTCGGCATCGTCGTCTACCTCGGCTACCGGGGCTACCAGGGGATCGAATGGCTGATCCATCACCTCTAACCCTCTGCTCCGCCCCGGCGGGCGGCTAGGATCTTCGAGTCCACCACGGGCTGTGGCGCAGCTTGGTTAGCGCGCTTGACTGGGGGTCAAGAGGTCCCGAGTTCAAATCTCGGCAGCCCGACCACAACACTGCTGGTCACAACGCCAATGGCCGGCGGTCGAGCACCTGATCTGCCGGCAATGGCATTTCAGTGTCACTCCTCAGCAAGCGACACTCCTCTGAGAGCGGGCGCCTCGCTCGTAGACTTGAGGCCATGAGCCTGATTGTGCACCTACCCGAAGAGCTGGCCCGCCGGGTAGAGGCGGTCGCGGCAACGCGTGGCGTCAGTCCCGAGCAGGTTGCAGTGGAAGCTATCGAGGATCGCGTGGGGCTTCACGCTGGACCACAGCGCGCGCCGAGCTTCATCGGAATTGGCGCGTCCGGCACCACGGAGCCGATTGGACGGCGTCATCGTGAGATCATCAGCCAGCGCTTGGCGAACAAGACTGCACGCGACGTGTGATCGTCGTCGACACCGGAGTTGCCTTTGGTGCCGCTGACCGGGACGACCCGGACCACGCCGGCTCAGCGGCTGTTCTGCGTGACCACGCCGGAGAACTCGTGATTCCCACGCCGGTGATCGTGGAGACCTCGTGGCTGGTCGACGATCGGCTCGGTCCCGCCGCCGAGGCCGGCTTCTTACGGTCGGTCTCTGTCGGTGAACTACACCGCATCGATCTCGACGACGCGGACTGGGAACGGGTCATCGAACTCATTGACGGGTACGCGGACCTGAATCTGGTTGTGGTCGACGCCAGCGTCATCGCGGTCGCAGAGCGCCTTGGGATAACGACGTTGGCGACGATCAACCATCGGGATTTCCGGGTGGTTCGTCCCCGTCACTGCGACGCCTTCGATCTCATTCCCTGATACGTCTTGGGGAGCCTCCAGACTTTCGCGTCTAAGACGGGGACCTGACGTCTCCGGCTGAGGCCTTCGAGAGCCAGACCCCAGAAGGATGGATCCGCTCCCGTCCTGGCACCCGCGATCCGCCGCAATGGGTGGTGGCGACAAGCCCGACCAGGGAGTCCAGGTCAGCGCGTTGCGCCTGACTTGGCTCGCGGTGGCGACGCCGTCACGCCGGCCGGGCCGGTGGCCGGTTACGCCGTGTCGGAGAGGGACGCCCCCCGCTGCGTCATCTGGCGCACCGCGGCATCGACGTCCTGTCGGCGGAAGCGGCGGTGCCCACCGAGGGTCACCATGCACGGGATGCGCCCATCATTGGCCCAGCGGTTGATGGTCTTCGGCGATACGTGCAAGGAGCGTGCTGCTTCACCTGGAGTGAGGTAGTCCTCCGGGCCCGGGGCTGCGCCGCCGGCACTCTCAGTCATTGGTCAGTCTCACCTTCCCTCGGTTTGGGAATCAGACAGGCTGCTCAAAATGGGCAGCAACGACCGATCGTAGCGAGAGTGTGGTGCCGCCGTAAACAACCCCGAGGGTCAAAACCGCCGGGCCCCCGAAACGGGCTAAACCAGCTCTTCCTCTGGCTCCACGGCGTCAACCACGGTCTCGATCTCGGGGGTCTCGGCGGTAGCGGCTTCGTCGCCACCTTGCGGGCGCTCGCCCGGCCGACCGCCTGGGCCCCGCCCGCGGCGAGGTCCGCCCTTGTCGGCGGCCAGCGTGCGGACCAAGTACGGCAACAGGGCGAGCTCACGCGAGGTCTTGATCGCCATGGCGACGTCGCGCTGATGCTGGGCACAGGTGCCGGTGTTGGTGCGGGCCTTGATCTTCCCTCGGTCGGTGATGAACCGGCGCAGCAGGTTGGTGTCCTTGTAGTCCACCCAGGCGATCTTCTGGGCACAGAACATGCACACCTTCGGACGGCCGCGCCGAACACGGCCCTTGGCGTCACTCGGCTTGGTCCGGGCCCGATCTTTTCCGTGTGCTGCCATTGCGCGCCTTTCACGACTCATGCTGCTGGGAGGAAGCCGCCGGCCCCTCAGGGGGCGACCGCAACCGGGTCAGCTTACACCGGCACGCGGCCACGACGGCCTTCGGTCACGGTGGGCAGGCAACTTTAGCCGCCCGACCTGCGGTGATTAGGCTGCGGCCATGACGATTGCTAAGGGAACTCACAATATTGGCCCGCAGGACGGCAAGGTCCTTGTCAACGTGTACAAGGACGGCGTGGCCGCCAAGATGGGCCATGACCTCACGCTGGGGGCGAGTTCGTGGAGCGGCAAGGCCGACATCAACCCCGACGATCCCTCGGCCTGCAGCGTCCAGATCACCATTCCCATCGACTCGCTCGAAGTCCTCGAGGGCAAGGGCGGCGCCAAGGCTCTCAGCCAGAGCGACAGGGCCGACATCAAGAAGAACATCTCCAAGACCCTCGGCCGGGGCGACATCGCCTTCGAGAGCACCGGGGTTTCGGGCTCGGCCCCCAACATCTCCCTGCAGGGCAACCTGAGCGTCGGCGGCAAGAGCGGCCCGGTGACCATGAACCTCACGGTCAACGACAACGGATCAGTCACCGGCACCACCTCGTTCAACCAGAGCCACCTCGGCATCAAGCCGTTCTCGGCCATGCTCGGCGCCCTCAAGGTCAAAGACGGTGTCGACGTCTCCGTCGACCTCCAGCTGCCGACCGCCTGAGAACTCGCCTCGATGAGGGGACGGCAGGGGCCTCCCTGCCGTCCCCGTACCGTCCCCGTGCCGTCGCCAGCCGAGCGGTCGAGCCCCATGGAAGGCGGCGGGGCCCGTACACTCGACTACGTGACCGGCGTGACCTCCGAGGGTGCTGCCGACCGCATCCTGACCATCCCGAACGCGGTGACCGTCGTCCGCCTGCTGTGCGTTCCCGTGTTCCTCGTGTTGTTGTTCGGTCCCGGGAACGGCCGCTACCCCGCCGCCATTCTGCTCGGCGTCCTCGGCGCCACCGACTGGGTCGACGGGTACCTGGCCCGCCGGCTCCACCAGGTCTCCACCGTGGGCAAGATCCTCGATCCCACCGCCGACCGTATCCTCCTCGGGACGGCGGTGATCGCCATCCTGATCGACGGCTCCGTTCCCCTCCCGTTGGCCATCATCGTCCTCGTCCGGGAGGTGCTGGTGGCAGGCGCCGCCCTCGCCCTGGCGGCGGGCGGGGCGCGGCGTATTGACGTGCAGTGGGCGGGTAAGGCGGGCACCTTCGGGCTGATGTTGGCGTTCCCCCTCTTCCTCGTGGCCCACTCCACCGCCAACTGGCGCCACGTCGCCATGCCTTTGGCATGGATCTGCGCCATCCCCGCGGTGTGCTTCGGGTGGTATTCGGCCGTGACCTACGTCCCGCTGGCGCGCCGGGCACTGGCGGAAGGCCGGGCGGCTCGAACCGCCGGCGTGGCGGTGACCCCGCCGTGAAGGCCGTGATCATGGCCGGGGGAGAGGGAACTCGCCTCCGACCGCTGACCTCCAACGCGCCCAAGCCGCTGCTGCCGATCGTCAACCGGCCGATGATGGAACACATCATCACGCTGTTGAAGAAACACGGCCTCGAAGAGATCGTGGTCACGGTCGCCTACCGGGCCAACGCCATCCGCACCTACTTCGGCGACGGTACCGAGTTCGGGGTCAGCATCGTCTACGCGTCCGAGGAGACTCCGCTCGGAACGGCCGGTTCCGTGCGCAACGCCATGGCGGAACTGGACGACACGTTCCTGGTCATCTCCGGCGACGTGGTGACCGACATGGACCTTGGTGCCATCCTCGCCTTTCACCGGGAAAAGGCGGCCCTGGCCACCATTGCCCTCAAGTCGATGGACGACCCACTCGAGTTCGGCATCGTGATCACCCGCGACGACGGAACAATCGAGCGGTTCCTCGAGAAGCCGACCTGGGGCCAGGTCTTCAGCGACACCATCAACACCGGCGTCTATGTCCTCGAACCGCAGATTTTCGACTACATCGACGGCAGCCGGCCGTGCGACTTCTCCAGCGACGTCTTTCCCGCCCTGCTCGAATCCGAGAAGGCCCTCTACGGGTACGTGACGGAGGGCTACTGGGAGGATGTCGGAACCATCGAGGCGTACGTCCGGGCCCATCAGGACGTCCTGGACGAACGAGTGGCCATCGACATCCCCGGGTTCCGCCTCGGCGACGGCGTCTGGCTCGGGGAAGGCTCGGAGATCCACCCCGCGGCCAAGGTGCAGGGGCCGGTCGTCATCGGTGACTACTGCCGGGTGGAGGCCAACGCCCACCTGCGGGAGTACACCGTGCTCGGCTCCAACGTGCGGGTGTCGGAGGACGGCTTCATCCACCGGGCCATCGTCCACGACAACGCCTACCTCGGGCCGAGCGTCAGCCTGCGGGGCTGCGTGGTGGGCCGATCCAGCGACATCCGCCGGGCCGCCCACTGCGAGGAGGGCGTGGTGCTCGGCGACGAATGCTTCGTCGGCGAGCACGCCGTCATCAACCCCGGCGTCAAGGTGTACCCGTTCAAAACGGTCGAGGCGGGCGCCATTGTCAACTCGTCCATCATCTGGGAGTCCCGGGGCGCCCGGCATCTCTTCGGCCGCCTCGGCGTCTCCGGACTGGCCAACGTGGACATCACCCCGGAGCTGGCGGTACGGCTGGCCATGGCCTACGCCACCACCTTGAAGCGCGGCTCGGTGGTGACGACCTCGCGGGACACCAGCCGGGCGGCCCGGGTCTTGAAGCGGGCCATGATGGTCGGGCTCAATGCCGCTGGCGTCGACGTCAACGACCTGGAAGTGGCGACCATCCCCCTGACGCGGTTTCACGTTCGGGGCCAACCAAGCGGTGGCGGTATCACCGTCCGTCTGGCCGCCAATGACCCCCAGTCGGTTGTCATCCGGTTCTTCGACGCATCGGGCATCGACATCAACGAGGGGGCGCAACGCAAAATCGAACGTCTCTTCTATCGGGAGGACTTTCGCCGGGCCCTAGCCGGCGAGATCGGCGACATCGATTTTCCCGCCCGCCTGGCCGAGCACTACACCTCGGTGCTCCTGGACAACGTCAACATCGAGGACATCCGCACCGCCAAGCTGAAGGTCGTCTTGGACTACGCCTTCGGTACCTCGAGCTTCCTTATGCCGCAGGTGCTGGCCAAGCTGGACGCCGAGGTGCTGGCCGTGAATCCCTACGCCAACACCCGCCAGGCCGTGTCCTTCGACCGCTGGCAGCACGCCGCCGACGTCGGCGACCTGGTGCGCGCCGCCGGCGCTCACTTGGGCGCGGTGTTCGACTCCGACGGTGAACACCTGACTCTGATCGACGACAACGGCCACGCCCTCACCGACGATGAGGCCCTGTTGGCCATCCTTCAGTTGGTGCTCGAGACCACTCCCAAGCCAACCGTCGCCCTCCCGGTGTCAGCCAGCCGGGTGGCCACCGCCATGTGCGAAGCGGCGGGGGCAACGCTGATCGCCACCAAGCTGTCGACGGCGCACCTGATGGAGGTGGCATCGCAGCCCGGCGTGGACTTCGCCGCCAGCCAAGAGGGGGGCTTCATTTTCCCGGCGTTCCTGCCCGCCTACGACGCCGTCGCCACCTTCGCCAAGATCCTGGGGCTGCTGACCGCCAGCCGCCGCCGGTTGTCGCGGCTCGTCGCCGGGCTGCCGCGGGTCCATATCGCCCACGAAAGTGTCGTCACCCCCTGGGACAAGAAGGGGCTGGTCATGCGCCGGATCGTGGAGCAAACCAAGGACCAGGAACAGGAACTGGTCGACGGGGTCAAGGTCCTGTACGACGACGGGTGGGTGCTGGTGCTTCCCGACCCCGAGGAAACGACGTCTCACGTCTGGGCCGAAGCGGCGACCGACGCCGACGCCCGCAGCCGGGCCCAAGAGTTCGCCCGGCGCATCCGCCAGACCGTCCGCTGAGCCCTTCCCAGACCGTCCACTGAGCCCTGCCCAGCGGGGCGCCCAAGGGCATAGTCACCGCCGGCGCGGGGTAGAGGTGGAGCATGACTGTGTCTGGAATGGTGGCGCGACCGCTGTTGGCGGGAATGTTCATCTACGGCGGGATCGACGCCCTGAAGGACCCGGAGGGCAAGGCCAAGGCCGTTGACGACGTCGCTCCGATGATCGCCGAGGCCCTGGGCCTGCCGACCACCGATACCGTGACGCTGGTTCGGGTCAACGGCGCCGTCCACGTGATCGCCGGTTCCCTCCTGGCCATCGGGAAATGCCGCCGGCTGGCGGCGCTCACCCTCGCCGCCTCGCTGGTCCCGACCACCTACGCCGCCCACCGGTTCTGGGACGAGATGGACGACGAGCAACGGGCCCGGCAGCGCATCCAATTCCTGAAGAACGCCAGCATGCTGGGCGGGCTGATCCTGGCGGCCGCCGATACCGGAGGCCGGCCGTCGGTGCCGTGGCAGGCGCGCCGGGCGGCCAAGCAGGCGGTGGAGGCAACGGTCGCCGCGGGCGCCGCCACCCAGGATGCCGCCAAGCACCTGCTGGGTTCGACCGGCCCCGCCAAGGACGTCGCCGGCGGCCTGGGCGATGCCGCGTCCCGGGCGGCGGCAACCGCCAAAGACGCGGCCGGCGGCCTCGGCGATGCCGCGTCGCGGGCGGCCACCACGGCCAAGGGTGCCGCCGGCGCCGGGGCGACCCTGGCCGCCGCCCTCGCCAAGCAGATCAGCGACGCCGCCGAGGACGTGGATCTGAAGGCGGAGTGGCAGAAGGTCAGCCGTCGGGCGGCCAAAGCGGCGGAGAAGGCGCAGAAGTCCGAGCTCACCAAGCGGGCCCGCAAGGCGGCCGCGAAGGCAGCCAAGAACGCCCAGAAGCTGGAGCTCAGCAAGCGGGCCCGCAAGGCCAGCCAGAAGGCGATGACGGTGGTACAGCAAGCCGAGCTGGCGGACCGCGCTTCGGCCGCGGCCGGGCTGGCCGCCCAGAAGCTCCGGGACGCCCTGCCCCTGGCGTCCTGATCGTGGCGCGGCTGCGCCCCGAGGCCCCCGGCGTCGGGACCGCCGGCGCACCCGTCTGACCTGCGGCTCTACGCCGGGCCGGGCCCAAGGTCGGTCCCAGGTTCACCCTCAGCGACGGCGCGTCCAGTAGGGTCCGTGAAGTGAATGTTCCCGATGACCGGCGCTACACCGCCGACCATGAGTGGGTTCTGGTCGACGGCAACCGCGCCCGGGTGGGCATCACGGACTACGCCCAGGACGCCTTGGGTGACGTCGTCTTCGTCCAGCTTCCCGAGAGCGGGGCGCCGGTCACCGCCGCGGCGTCGTTCAGCGAGGTCGAGTCGACCAAGTCGGTGTCGGATATCTACGCCCCGGTCAATGGCACCGTCGCCGAGGTCAACACGGAACTGGTGGACGCGCCGCAGCGGATCAATGTCGACCCGTACGGCGAGGGCTGGATCTGCACCATCGAGATGAGCGATAGCTCGGACTTCGCCCAGCTGATGACCGCCGAGCAGTATCGCGAACTGATCTCGGCGTAACCGATGGCCAGGGGGACCAAACGCCGGTGACGGGCGTGTTTTGCAACCAGTGCGGCCATCAAAACCCCGCTGGGTCGAATTTCTGCTCATCCTGCGGCGCGGTGCTGGAACACAGCAGCGACGACGAGTCGACGTCCACCACCATCACCTTCATGCCGCTCGAGTCGGCGGGGGAGACGGGCGAGGACGAAATCTCCGTCACCCTCGACGAGGTACCCGAGGGCTTCGGGGTGATGGTCGTCAAGCGGGGCCCGAACGCCGGGTCGCGTTTCGTCTTGGAGCACGACCTGACCGAGGTGGGGCGCCACCCGGAGAGCGACATCTTTCTCGACGACATCACCGTGTCCCGCCGCCACGCCGAGTTCGTGCGGCAGGGCGGCGGCTACCTGGTGCGGGACGTCGGCTCGCTCAACGGGACCTACGTGAACCGCGAAAGGATCGACGAGGGGACGCTTCGCAACGGCGACGAGGTCCAGATCGGAAAGTTCCGGTTGGTGTTCCTCGCCGGTGTGAGTGAGGCGTAGCGAGGTGCCCGAACGGGCCCACCTTTCCATCGGCGAGGTCCTCTCCCTGCTGCGCGAGGAATTCCCCGACATCACCATCTCGAAGATCCGCTTCCTCGAGAGCCAGGGACTCCTCGACCCCGAACGGACGCCATCGGGATACCGGAAATTCTACGACGAGGACGTCGAGCGGCTGCGCTGGATCCTGCGTCAACAGCGCGAGCACTTCCTGCCCCTCAAGGTGATCAAGGGTCGTTTGGTCGAACAGCCCGAACCGGCGGTCACGACGGTCCCGCCGGCACTGGCCGCCCCCTCCGAGGCGCCGGCCGCCGCGCCGCGGGCGGTGGCCTACCCGCCGAACGCCGCCGGTGACCCCGACGCTGCGGCCCCGCCGGCGTCGACCGCATTCGGGCCGCCCTCCGCCAACCCGTCCCTGGCGGCGGCGGTGCGGCCGGCGTTCGAACCGGGACCGGCCGGCGGCAACTACACCCTCGACGAACTGGCGGTGGCCACCGGGCTGAGCGAGCAGGCCATCGTGGAACTCTCGGGCTTCGGGCTCATCGCCAGCCGTGACATGGGTGGAACCACCTACTACGACGAGGACGCCGCCACCATCGCCGCCCTGGCCGCGGGCTTCGCCCGCCACGGCGTCGGCGCCCGCCACCTGCGCATGTACAAGAACGCCGCCGAGCGGGAATCGGACCTGTTCGAGCAGGTCGTCATGCCGCTCGTCAAGCAGCGAAACCCCCAGGCCCGCCAGCAGGCCGCCACCGCCTTGGAGGAGCTGGGCCGGCTGAGCGGCGAACTGCGGCGAGCTCTCCTGCGCCAGGCGCTCGGCAAAGCATTCTGATGGCGCCCGGGCGCGCCGGGACGGGCGCCGCCGAACGCCCCGCCCTCGGGACCCGAGACGGGGCCGGGTCGGCCCGGCTGCTGTTTGGGCCGGCCGAGCTGCGGGCGACGGTCACCCGGCTGGCGGCCGAACTGGACGCCGCCTACCCCGACGGTGTGCTGCTCGTGGGCGTCCTGAAGGGCAGCGTGCCCTTCCTCGCCGACCTGGTCCGGGCCATGAACGTCGCCGTCACCGTCGACTTCCTGGCCATCTCGGCGTACGCCAAGGGCACCGGGCGGGTGCGCCTGGTGAAGGACCTGGACACCGACATCTGGGAGCGCGACGTGGTCCTGGTGGAGGACATTGTCGATACCGGGCTCACCGCCACCTACGTGCTGGGCGAGTTGCGACGTCGCGACGCCCGCTCGGTCGAGGTGTGCACCCTGCTCGACAAGTCGGTGCGCCGGCTGGTCCCGGTACCCCTGCGGTTCGTCGGTTTCGAGATCGGCGACGAGTTTGTGGTCGGCTACGGAATGGACTTCCGGGAGCGCTATCGCAACCTGGCGGGCATCGCCGCCGCCGACCTGAACGCCCTTCGCGCCAACCCCGATGCCTACGTCGAGGCGCTCCGCAGGTTGTAAGTTTCTCCCATGGTCGAGATGCATCTGGCCGCCGTGAGGGTCGAGCTTCCGACGAACACCCCGATCCTCCTGCTCCAGGAGGCCGAGGGGGCTCGTCGTACGCTGCCCATTTACATCGGCGCCGCCGAGGCAACGGCGATTGCCTACGCCCTGCAGGGCGTGCCCACCGCTCGGCCCATGACCCATGACCTGATGCGCGACATCCTGGCCGAGCTGGGTGCCGTGCTCGACTGCGTCGTCATCACCGAGTTGCGGGAGAACACGTTCTTCGCCGAGCTGCGCCTGACGCTGGCCGGGCGGCGCCACTCGGTCTCCGCCCGGCCGTCCGACGCCATCGCCCTGGCCACCCGCCTGGGCACCACGATCTACGCCGAGGATGCCCTGCTCGACGCCGAGGGCGTCGTGCTGCAGGCCGAGGACGAGGCCGAAGCGGGCCCCGACCAGGACGAGCTCGAGCGCAAGTTCCGGGAGTTCATCGAAGGCGTCAAGCCCGAGGACTTCAGCTCCTAACCGTCGCACCGCCGTCGGATTCCCCGCCCGGCGATGATCGTTGACGGTAGGCCTCGTGAGGCGTAGTGTCAGTGACACTGGCGTAACTACGCCTCTGTCAGCAGGCTGTGAAGGGACGTGACCGCAGGGATGTCGACAGGAACTGGCAACGCCAACACGGCGGGACAGCCGGAAGAGGGTTTCCGCGGGCCGCAGGTCTGCAAGATCGTAGGGATCACGTACCGCCAGCTTGACTACTGGGCCCGGACCGATCTCCTGAGGCCCTCGATCCACGAGGCACGGGGAAGCGGGACCCAGCGGCGGTACTCCTATCGCGATCTCCTGCACCTGAAGGTGATCAAGCGGCTGCTGGACGTCGGGATCAACCTGCCCCACGCCCGCAAGGCCATCGACTGCCTCCGGGCCAGCGGCGAGGACATCGCCTCGGCCAACCTGGTCATCGAGGAGGACCGGGCGCTGCTGCGATCCGGTGAGGAGATCATCGACCTGCTGCGGGGCGGCCAGGTGATGTTCAACATCACCGTTCCCATGGCCACCGTCGTGTCCGAGGTCGACGCCGCCATCCTGGCGCTGGGCGCCTAGCCCAATGCGCGCAGCGGCGGATCCTCCCCGCTTCGCCCACGATTCCGAACGACAATTCGCCGCCGTCCTCGACTTCTACGGCATCGCGTGGGAGTACGAGCCCACCGAGTTCGTGCTGGCGTGGGACGGCGAGGGGCGCCCGACGCAAGGGTTCCGGCCCGACTTCTACCTCGCCGACTATGACCTGTACATCGAGCTCACCACCTTGAACCAGCGGCTGGTCACCAAGAAGAACCGCAAGGTGCGGCGGCTGCGCGAGCTGCGCCCCGACGTCAATGTGAAGGTCCTGTACCAGCGGGATTATCTCAATCTTTTGGTCAAGTTCGGCCTGCAGACCGAGGTGCCGGCAGGAGTCTGACCCGCCGGTAGAGTGCCGCCATGGGCGACCTCGTAGCCGGCCAACCTCCCGCCGGCCACTCTCTGGCCGGCCACTCTCCCGCCGGCGACGCCGACCAGACGGTCCCCCCGGACCGCACGTCCCCGCTGGACGCCGCCCACCGGGCCCTCGGCGCCCGGATGGTGCCGTTCGGCGGGTGGACGATGCCCCTCGCCTATCCGCACGGCACGATCAGCGAGCACCTGGCCTGCCGCCACGACGCGGTGGCGTTCGACGTCAGCCACCTGGGAACGGTGCGGCTGACCGGCCCCACCGCCTTCGACCGCATCCAGTCCACCCTCACCAACGACCTCACCAAGATTGGCCCGGGGCGGGCCCAGTACACCCACCTGCTGGACGCCGCCGACGCCTCGGTCGTCGACGACATCATCGTGTGGTGGATCGACGACGACACCTTCGACGTCATGCCGAACGCCTCCAACACCGACCGGGTGGTGGCCGCCCTCGGCGGTGACGACGTGACCGCCGGCCGGGCCATCATCGCCGTCCAGGGCCCCCGGGCCCGCGAACGGCTGGCGGCCGTCGCCCCGGAGGCGGCCGCGGTTCCCCGGTTCCGGGTGCGCCGCTTCGACTGGCGGGGGACGGCCTGTGTGGCCGCGGGCACCGGCTACACCGGCGAGGATGGAGTCGAGGTCGCCGTTCCCGCCGCCCGGGCTGGGGAGTTCTGGGACGCGGTCCTCGGCGAAGGCGTCCCGCCGGCGGGCCTCGGCGCCCGCGACACCCTCCGCCTCGAGGCCGCCCTGCCCCTGCACGGCCACGAACTGGGGCCGGGGATCACGCCGCTGCAGGCCGGTCTCGGGTGGGTCGTCGCCTGGGACAAGCCCGGCGGCTTCCGGGGCCGAGACGCCCTGGTGGCCGAACGCGACCGGGGCGTGGCCCGCAAGCTGGCCGGTCTCACGACCGCCGGCCGCCAACCGCCGCGCCAGCACTACCCGGTCCTGGTCGACGGCCGGGAGGCCGGGGAGGTGACCAGCGGGAACTTCTCGCCGGTGCTGGGCCACGGCATCGCCCTCGCCCTCCTCCCCCCCGGCGTCGGTCCCGATGACACCGTGGAGATCGAGGTGCGCGACCGTCGGGTGGCCGCCGCGCCCACGGCACTGCCGTTCGTGTCGCGGGGCAAGCAGGGGCGGGCGGCCTGATGGGCCACTACGTGCCCCACACCGACGAGGAGCTGGCGGCCATGCTCGCGTCCCTCGGGCTGGCGACCCTCGACGACCTGTTCGCCGTCGTCCCAGCCGCCCTCCGGCTGGCCGGCGGCCTCAGCCTCGACGACGGTCTTTCCGAGGCGGACACCTTGGAGGCGATGGAGCAGCTGGCCGGCCGCAACGACCGGCTGATCTGCTTCGCCGGCGCCGGCGCCTACGACCATGGCATCCCGGCCGCCACCCGCTCGCTGCCGTTTCGGTCGGAGTTCGTCACCGCCTACACCCCGTACCAGCCGGAGGTCGCCCAGGGCGTCCTGCAGGCGCTGTTCGAGTACCAGACCCTTGTGTCGCGCCTGAGTGGCCTGCCGATCGCCAATGCGTCCCTGTACGACGGGGCGGCGGCGACGGTCGAGGCGGTGAATCTGGCGACCGCGGCGGCGGGCCGGGAGACGGTCTGGGTGAGCGGCGGCCTGCATCCCCACTGGCGGGCGGTGCTACGCACCTACGCCGCCGGCAGCGGCCACCGGCTGGTCGACGTGGCCCTCCGCTATGGCGTGACGGACTGGTCACAGGCGGCCGACGGGGAAAAGGGGGCCCCCGGCGCCCTGATCGTTTCGTCGCCCAACTATCTGGGTTGCCTCGAGGATGTGGCGGCCGCTCGCCAGGCGGCCGACAGGAATGGGGCCCGGCTGATCGTGGCCGCCGATCCCGTGGCCGCCGGCCTGCTGCGCAGCCCGGGCGAGCAGGGCGCCGACGTGGTGGTGGGGGAGGGCCAACCCTTCGGGACCCCACTCTCCTTGGGCGGCCCCTACCTCGGGCTGTTCGCCTGCCGGGCCGAGCACGTCCGGCGTTTGCCGGGCCGGCTGGTCGGTGAGACCGTCGACACCGAGGGCCGACGGGCCTATGTGACCACCCTGCGGGCCCGGGAACAGGACATCCGCCGGGCCAAGGCCACCTCCAACGTGTGCACCAACCAGACGCTCATCGCCATCTGCTGCATGGTCCAGCTGGCCTGGCTGGGCACGGGGGGGTTGCGGGAGCTGGCGCTGCGCTGCGCCCGGGCGACCCGCTACACCCGCGAGGCGCTGCTGGCCATCCCCGGCGTCGAGCCGCTGGCCCCGGCACCGGTGCTGCGGGAGTTCGCCCTCCGCCTGCCGGTCGACCCTCACGTGGTGGTCGACCGGCTCGCCGACGAGGGCTTCCTCGCCGGCGTCCCGGTCGGGGTGGCGAATGGGGTCACCGGTGACGGCGGCGACGGCCTGCTTATCGCCGCCACCGAGCGGCGGACCCGGGCCCAGATCGACGCCTACGCCGCGGCGATGGAAAAGGTGCTGGCGTGAGCAGCGGCGGTGACACCACCGCGGTGGACGCGGCCCCCGGGGGTCGGGCCCGCTCCGCTCCCCTCATCGGGCGGGACACCGAGCCCACCATCTTCGAGATGTCGGTCCCCGGCCGCTCGGGCTGGTCGTTCCCGCGAACCGACCTGCCGGAATGGGCCCCCGAGGAGCTGGTGCCCGCCCAGTTCCTGCGCCCCGCCCCGCTCCCGCTGCCCGAGGTGTCCGAACGGGACCTCGTCGGCCACATGACCCGGTTGACGCACCGCCAGTACTCGGTGGACCTCGGGGCCTATCCGCTCGGCTCGTGCACCATGAAGTACAACCCCAAGGCGTGCGACGAGGCCGCCTCGCTGCCCGGGTTGGCGGCAATCCACCCGGCGGCGCCCGCCGGCCTCATCCAGGGGTGGCTCGAGCTGCTGTGGCGGCTCGGCGACGCCTTGTGCCGGATCACCGGCATGAGCGCGGTGACCCTTCAGCCCCCGGCCGGCGCGGCGGGCGAACTGACCGGCCTGCTGCTGATGCGGGCCTGGCACGAGGCGCAGGGCCGGCGCCGCAGCAAGGTGCTTATCCCCGACTCCGCCCACGGCACCAACCCCGCCTCGGTGACCCTGGGTGGGTACCAGACGGTCACCGTGCCGACCGACCACCGCGGCCTGCTCGACATGGCCGCCCTGGCCGACCGGTTGGACGACGACGTGGCCGGGATCATGCTGACCAACCCCAACACCCTGGGGCTGTTCGAGGAGGACATCGCGGCCATCGCCGCCGCCGTGCACGGCGCCGGCGGGCTGTTGTACTACGACGGGGCCAACCTCAACGCCATCCTCGGCGTCACCCGCCCCGGCGACATGGGCTTCGACATCGTCCATCTCAACCTGCACAAGACCTTCGCGGTACCCCACGGCGGCGGCGGCCCCGGTGCCGGCCCGGTGGCGGTGTCCCCCCGCCTGGCCGACTTCCTCCCCGGACCCCTCCCGGCCCAGGCCGCCGACGGCAGCTTCGAGTGGATGACGCCGCCCCGGTCGATCGGCCGTATCCACTCGTGGCACGGCAATGCCCTGGCCTTGGCCCGCGCCTACACCTACATCCTCTTGAACGGCGGCGACGGGCTGCGGCGGGTGGCCGACGGCGCCGTGCTCAACGCCCGGTGGCTCCGCCAGCAGCTGGCCGGGACCTACCAGATCCCCTTCGAGCGGCCCAACCTCCACGAGTTCGTGGCGTCGGCCTCGGCGCTCAAGCAGGCGCGGGGGCTACGGGCCTTGGACGTGGCCAAACGGCTGCTGGAAGAAGGCTTCCACGCCCCGACGATCTACTTTCCGCTGATCGTCGAGGAGGCGCTCATGATCGAGCCCACCGAGACCGAGAGCCCCCAGACCGTCGCCGCCCTGGCCGACGCCCTGCTGCGGATCGCAGCCGACGACGGCGACGACGCCCACCAGGCGCCGCGCACCACGCCCGTCTCCCGGGTCGACGAGGCCCGCGCCGCCCGGGTGCTGATCCCGACCTGGGACGCTAGGCCGGAGGCTGAAACCGCAAAGTGAATGGCTTGGTGCCACTCGGGCGGGGAAACTCGAGGGTGGTCCCGTTCACCGCGACCGACACCCCCGACGGGTTCCCGAGCAGCACGGTACTGCCGCCGGTCGTAGGCACCGCCTGGCGAGCGCCGGCCCGCAACGTCCCCACGAACACGACCGGCCCGCTGGTACCGCCGCTGCGGATCTGCACCCAGCAGGGCCGGGCCACCACCAGTTCGATGTCGGCCGAGGGCTGCCGCACCGTGTAGCTGGCCTGCTGGCTGTCGCTGGTGACCAGCACCACCGCGGCGTCGACGGCGGTGCTGGCCGTCGTCGGCGCCGGGCGGGCGGTCGTCGTCGGCTTCTGCGTCCCCGAGGCGGTCGCCGGCCGACCGGAGTTCCGGCCGGCGCGCAGCAGGGCGCCGGCCGCCACCGCGATCCCGGCCAACAGGACGACGCCGGCGACCAGCAGTGCCGGTCGGCGACGGGGCCGGGCGGCGCGGTGCCGGGGCTGGTACCCCCGGGCGAGGGCGGCATCCACCGGCGGATCCACCGGTGCAACAACCGGCGGGGGAATGGGGGGAACGATCGGGCGAGCGGCATCGAGCGGACGGCGAGGTCGACGAGGGCGCCCCGGTGGTTCCCGCGTCGGCGGCGCCCCGGGGGGAGCGACGGGTTCCGGCCGTTCCGCCAGGCTGCCCAGCAGGTCCAAGGTGCGGTGGTGGCGATCGACGGCGTCCCGCTCGGCCAAGGCCCGGCGGGCGGACCGCACCGTCAGCGCGATGGCAATGATCACGATGGCGACGATCAGTACGGACGTCATGCTCGGTCGCCGGTCGGCGCCTAGAGGAAGTGGTACCGGTGCAGCTCGAACAGCCAGGACAGGGCCACGCCCGCCAGGACCAGCACGGTGGGCACGCTGGCCCGCCGCCAACCGGGTCGCACCACCAGGGCCACAGCCAGGGCCACCACCAGCAGGCCGAAGGGGTTGGCCCCCCAGGCGGCGCGGCCGTTGCCGTGGAGCACCGCCTTGACGCTGGTGGTCAACCCGCAGAAGGGGCACGGCACGCCCGTCACGGTGCGTAGCGGGCAGGGCAAGCCGGGGTTGCCGGGCAGGTGGGGGAGGACCACGCCCAGGGCCAGCATGCCGGCGCCCGCCCAGCGCAGCGGGCCGAACTCGACGTCCATGCGGGCGGCCACCACCCGCTGGCGTAGGGACGGGACCGACCCGAGGGGCGGAGCGGGGGCCACCGGGCCAGGCTAGAACCGTGCGGGCAGCGCCGGGGGGCAGCGAGTGGCAGGCCACCGCCGGTGGCGTGGGCGGGCAAAGGCGACTGATGGATGCCAACTGCAGCTGTAACAGTTACAGTTGTCATATGACCGCGACCACCACCGTTTCGTCGTGGCTCACCATCGACCAGTTGGCCGCTGCCAGCGGCGTACCGAGCCGCACCATCCGGCTGTACCAGACCAAGGGCGTGCTGCCCCGGCCCCAACGCCAGGGACGGGTGTCGTTGTACTCGGGCGATCACGTGGCCCGGCTGCGGTTGATCGGCGAGCTGCAGGATCGCGGCCTGCAACTTTCCGCCATCCGGGAGCTGATCAGCATCGGCGACGGCGAGGTGACGGTGCGGGAATGGCTGGGCCTCGGCGACCAGCTGACCCAGCCGTGGTCCGACGACGTCCCACGGCCCTACTCGGCCGGGGAGGTGGCGGCGCTCCTGGCCGGCCGGCGCCCCGGCACCCTGGCCGAACTCGAGCGCTCCGGCCTCCTGACCCCCCAGGGCGAGGGCGCGGCGACGACCTACATGGCCCTGAGCCCCGGACTGCTCGACGCCGCCCTCGCCCTCGACGACGCCGGCGTCGACTTCACTACCTCGGCGGCGGCCGCCGCCATCCTGCGGCGCCGGCTGGCCCAGGCGGTGGCCGAGCTGGCCAAACTCATCGTCGACCGGGCCGGGGACGGCTTCGGGCGGAGCGGTACCCCCGACGGGCTGGCCGCCGCCTTCGAGGGCGTGCGGGTCACCGGCGGGGAGGCGACCCGGCTCATCTTCACCGCCGAGGTGGAGCGGGCCATGAGCCGCCTGGTCGCCGACGGCACGCTGACCGCCCAGCTCAGCCGGGAGCGCCCGGCGTGACCGATCCCGGCTTCGCCACCCGGCACCTGACCATCAACGGCCAACAGGTCGGCTACCGCCTGGCCGGCGAAGGGCCGGCCGTCGTCCTGATCCACGGCGTCGCCAGCAGCTCGGCGACGTGGCGGCTGGTCGGCCCCCGCCTGGCCGAGCACTACCGGGTGCTGGCGGTCGACCTGCTGGGCCACGGCGAGTCGGCCAAGGGGCGCGGCGACTATTCGCTCGGCGCCCAGGCCAGCATGATCCGCGACGTCATGGTCACCCTCGACATGGACCGGGCCACGTTCGTGGGCCACTCCTTCGGCGGCGGCATCGCCATGCAGCTGGCCTACCAGTTCCCCGAACGCTGCCAGCGCCTGGTCCTGGTGGCCAGCGGCGGCCTGGGCCGGGAGGTCTCCATTTTCTTGCGGGCGGTCGCCATTCCCGGCGCCGAGCTGGTCATGCCCCTGGTGCTCAGCGCCCGGGGCCATGCCTTGCTGAGCTCCCTGGGGCGGGGGCTGGGCCGCCTCGGTCTGCGGGTCGACGACGCCCGGGTCGAGATGTGGGACAACTACACCGCCTTGACGTCAAGCGCCGGCCGAGCGGCGTTCATCAGCACCGTGCGCGAGGTCATCGACCTGGCCGGCCAGCGGGTCAGCGCCACCGAGAAGCTGTATCTGGCCGCCGCCATTCCCACCCTGATCGTGTGGGGCGACAGCGACACCGTCATCCCGGTCGCCCACGCCCACGCCGCCCATGAGGCCATGCCCGGAAGCCGGCTGGAGATCCTCCCCGGTGTGGGGCACTTCCTGCCCCTCCAGGACGGGCCCCGGCTGGCGGCGGTGATCGCCGACTTCCTGGCCACCACCGAGCCGGCGTCGGCCACCGACGCCGCGTTCCAAAAGGCGCTGCGCCAGGCGGCGGCGGCCGCTGTTCCTCGCCCGGCGCGGTAAGCTACCAGTGAGTAACATTCTTGACCAAAGGGGATGGCATGCCTGAGGCAGTGATCGTGGCCGCGGTTCGTTCGCCCATCGGCCGGGCCTTCAAGGGCTCGCTGGTCTCGATTCGTCCCGACGACCTCACCGTCCAGATGGTCCGGGCCGCCCTCGACCGGGTCCCGCAACTGGACCCCAAAGAGATCGACGACCTGATGCTCGGCTGCGGCCTGCCGGGCGGCGAGCAGGGGTTCAACCTGGGTCGGGTCGTCGCGGTCCTCCTGGGCTACGACCACCTGCCGGGCACCACCGTCACCCGGTATTGCGCCTCCAGCCTCCAGACGACCCGGATGGCCTATCACGCCATCAAGGCGGGGGAGGGCGACGTGTTCATCTCCGCCGGCGTGGAAACGGTCAGCCGCTTCGTCAAGGGCTCCTCCGACACCCTGCCCGACACGCAAAATCCCGTGTTCGAGGGCGCCATCGCCATCACCGAGGAGCGGGCGCTGGGCGGCGGCCGGCAGTGGGTCGACCCTCGGGACGAGGATCGGCTTCCCGACATCTACATCGCCATGGGGCAGACGGCGGAGAACGTCGCCGAGATCCGCCATGTCTCCCGGGAGGCCCAGGACGCTTTCGGGGTGCGCAGCCAGAACCGGGCCGAGGAGGCCCTGAAGAACGGGTTCTGGGAGCACGACATCACCCCCATCACTCTCCCGGACGGGAGCGTCGTCAGCGCCGACGACGGCCCCCGCCCGGGTACCACGTTGGAGCGGGTGTCACAGCTGAAGCCGGTGTTCCGGCCCGACGGCACGGTGACCGCCGGCAACTGCTGCCCGCTCAACGACGGCGCCG
This sequence comes from Acidimicrobiales bacterium, assembly GCA_036264135.1. Classification (GTDB taxonomy): domain Bacteria; phylum Actinomycetota; class Acidimicrobiia; order Acidimicrobiales; family Palsa-688; genus DATARN01. The sequence goes on along the minus strand of DATARN010000094.1, from coordinate 20,623 downwards.
CCGCCCTCATCGTCATGAGCGATACCAAGGCGGCGCAGCTCGGGCTGACGCCGCTGGCCCGCATCGTGGCCACCGGCGTGAGTGGCCTGTCGCCGGAGATCATGGGGTTGGGCCCGGTCGAGGCGTCCCGCCAGGCGCTGGCCCGGGCGGGCATGACGATCGACGACATCGACCTGGTCGAGATCAATGAGGCGTTCGCCGCCCAGGTAATCCCCTCAGCGGAGGATCTGGGGATCGATGTCGCCAAGCTGAACGTCAACGGCGGCGCCATCGCCGTCGGCCATCCCTTCGGCATGACCGGTGCCCGCATCGCCACCACCCTCATCAACTCGCTGCAGTTCCACGACGGTCACATTGGTCTCGAGACCATGTGCGTGGGCGGGGGTCAGGGAATGGCCATGATCCTCGAGCGCCTCTCGTAGTCAGCTGACGGCGAGGGGGACCACCGCGGCCGGGGCGGCGTCCGGCGCCCTTTCCCCATCCTCGTCGTCGTCGTCGAGGTAGTCGACACGCACCCGCTCGGCGGCGAGGAGCCTCACGCCGCCGGCGACCAGCCCCAGCCCGAGGCCCAGGCAGGCCGCCACGGCCACCCGGTCGAGACCGATCGAGCCGGCGAACGGCGCCTCGGAGCGGGACAGCACGGTCAGGTCGAGCAGGCCGGTGAACACCAGCGCCGAGGCGCCGGCGATGATCGCCGCCGGCCGGCCCCGGCTCCGCCCCCGCAGCAGCAGCCGCACCGCCAGGGCGCCCAGGATCCACCCGGGCAGCTGGTAGGAGCTGCCCTCGAGCAGCTGGGCCACCTTGACGGCCCAGCCTCCCGCCCAGAACCACGCCACCCCTACCGCGTGGGCGAAGTCCACCGCGGTCACCACGCCGGCGGCGACCGCCAGCCAGCGCCACGACCGGGCGACGGCGACGCCGGCGGCGAGGACCAGCGCCAGGGCGAGCCACGGCACCGGGCTGGTGCCGGGCACCCAGGTGAGGGCGCCGGTCGCGGCCACGGCGGTGGCGCCCTGGGCCATGGTGACCGTCCAGTGGAACTCGGTGCGGGCCACGCCGGGCGCCCGGGCCACGTCGGGCGGCAGCTGCTGGCCCATCCAGTGGATGCGGTGATCGTGCCACCGCACCGTCTGGCCGGTCGAGAACCGCTGCCATTCGGGGGCGGCGGTGGCGTCGGCGGTCGCCGGAACGGGGCAGCCGGTGCGGCTGCAGTTCAGGTAGGCGGCCGGCGAGCGGGTGTTGATGAACACGCCCGCCGGCCCGACCCGAAGGTAGGGCTCGCCCTGGTACCCGAACACGACCACGTCGGGGCCGTGGTTGACGAGCTCGAGGCGGCTGCCGTTCTCCACCACCCGGACCCTCAGTCCGGGCACGGGCGGGGAAACGGGGCCGATGGTGGTCCGCCAGTTCGTGGCGCCCACGCCCGACACGGTGTGGGCCGACGCCGGCGGGGCCAGCGCGATCAGCCCGACCACCGCGCTGACCACGACGGCGAAGACGCGGCGGGCCATGGCGACCGCGGCCCCCGGTCCCGACGGCCTCAGGCGACCTGCAGCTCGTCCCTACTGCCCAGGACGATGGCCACCGTCAACGCCGTCACGCCCGTCACCAGGTGGAGCAGGTGGTCCGGCAGGTTGAGACCCAGGATGTTGGCGCTGGAGCCCACCACGAGGGGGCCGACCAGCCCGAGCGCCAGGTACACCGCGCCGACCAGCAGGTTCACCCGGCGAGACGCCGCCGGCCCGGCGAAGGCGGAGACCAGGAAGAGGGTGCCGACGGCGAGGTGGACCAGATTGTGGAGGGGATTGACGCTGAACCAGTGCAGCTCCCGGCCCCCGACCCTCGCCGTGAAGTCCACTCCCTTGGTGGCGGCGAAGCCGGCGAAGCCGACCGCCAGGTACACGATGGCGAAGATGTACCCGAACATCTGGTTGTAGCTCAGGGGGAGATGCTTGTTGGTGTTCTCGACGCGCACTGCACTCACGGCGGCCTCCAGGCGGGTTCATGGCTCGAACAGCCGGTCTACGGAGCCGGGCCGGGCCCCGGATGACGCCGGGGGGTGTTTTGGGGGCTTTTGCCCGGGGAGGGCCGTTACCATCGGCCGGTGAAGAGGCTGTTGGCCGACGTGACGCCGGTGCGCCGTCATCCCGATTACCGGCGGATCCTGACGGGCCAGGCGTTGCTCAACCTGGGGGCGCAGGGAACGGTGGTGGCGGTGGCCTACCAGGCCTACCGGCTCACCGGCTCTTCCCTGGTCGTGGGCCTGATCAGCCTGGGCCAGCTGGTCCCACTCCTCGTGGGCACGCTCTGGGGCGGGGCGGTCGCCGACGCCATGGACCGCCGGCGGCTGCTGGTGATCACGGTGTGCGTTCTCGCCCTCTCCAGCGTGGCCCTGGCCGTCAACGCCTCGCTTTCTCATGCCCAGGTGTGGCCCCTGTTCGTCTTCAGCGCGATCACCGCCGGCGTCCAGGGGATCCAGCTGGCAACGGAACGGGCAACGGTTCCGATGGTCTTGCCGCTCGACGAGCTCCCCGCCGCGCTGGCGCTGCAACAGATCGTCTTCCAGGCCTCGCTGATCGTGGGGCCCACGGTTGCCGGGGTCCTCATCGGCTCCGTCGGTGTGGCCGGCGTGTTCTGGCTGGACGTGGCCTTCTTGGTGCTGACGTTCGTGGTGACGGTGCGGCTCCCGCCTCTGGTGCCCCGGGGCAGCAGCGGGCGCGCCGGGCTGGCATCGGTGCTGGAGGGGCTGCGCTACCTGAAGGACCAGCGGGTGCTGGCGGCGACCTACCTCATCGACCTCGACGCCATGATCTTCGGGATGCCCCGGGTCGTCTTTCCCGCCCTCGCCCTCACCGTGTACCACGGGGGCGGCACGACCCTCGGGCTCCTCTACGCCGCTCCCGGCGCCGGCGCCCTGGTGGGCGCCATCTTCACCGGCTGGGTCGGGCGGGTGCGCCGCCAGGGCCGCGCGGTCATCGTGGCGGTCCTGGGATGGGGCGTGGCGATCGCCGCCTTCGGGTTCGTCCGGGTGTTCTGGCTCGCCCTCGTCCTGCTGGCCGTCGCCGGGGCGGCCGACATGATCTCGGCGGTGTTCCGCGGCTCCATCCTGCAGACCACGGTGCCCGAGCACCTCCAGGGCCGGCTATCGGGAACCTACGTGGCGGTCGTGACCGGCGGCCCCCGCCTGGGCGACACCGAGGCCGGCGTGGCCGCGGCCATCGGCGGCCCCCAGTTCGCGGTGTGGTCGGGCGGACTGCTGTGCATCGCCGGCTTGGCGGTGGCGGCGTGGCGGGTGCCGGCGCTGTGGCGCCAATCCACCTCGGTCCCGTAGCCGGCGCCCGCTTTTCCCTCGGGGCGGCGGCCGAGCGGTGACCTTGCGGCGAGTTGGGGTCCGCCTCGACGACACTTTCACGCCCCAACCTCGGAGGGCACGGCGCCGGCGCCCCGTTCAGACCCTGTTGAGGGTGGCGCATACGGCGACGACCGCCTGATACAGGCCTTCCGCCGCTTCCAAGCTGTCGGCGATGCAGGTGACGCCCATCTTTCCGTAGCGCTCGAGGGCGCCGAGCAGGTGCAGGCAGGCACCCGCCCCGGTGCTCGGGTCGAAGCCCAGTCCGGCGTCGTCGATGGCGGCGATCACCTGCTCGGGGGAGGCGCCGACCAGCGCCGGGGCGTGCAGGTTGTCGGTGGCCACGTAGCGCCTGGGTCCCGTCGGGGACATGAGCTCGCCGCTCGCCCGGTCGTACCGCCCTCCGGTCGCCAGTCGGGCCATCCAGAAGGGGTGGGTCGTGCCGCCCATCCGAAGGTTGATCTCGCTGACGTACACCGCGTTGCCCCGCCGGCCGGGAGCCACCAGGAAATCGATCCCGAAGCTGCCGATCACCCCCTGGGCGGCCAGCACCTCCCCGACCTTGATCGCCGCCTCCTGGATGACGAGGCGGTAGGACGGATCGGCGGGGAAGCGGCAGCCGAAGTACACATGCCCTTCCGGCCCGGTGAGGATCTGGTCATGGGTCGAGAGGATCTCGACCGGCGAGCCGGGAAGGACCCGCAACTGGACGCTCGGCGACACCATCTCCTCGTGGCGCACCAGCTCCTCCACGATGGCGCCATCGGCGGCGATCTTCGCCTCGAACGACGCCCAGTTCTCGTTGGTGGCACAGAACACGGTCCGCGACTCGACCAGCGACGTGACGGGCCGTTCCAGCTCCACGATGGCGTTGCCCTGGCCGGCGAAGCCGTAGTTGAGCTTCACGACGACCGCTTCGGCGTGGGGGGCGTGGGCCCGGATGAGCTCCATCGCCCGCTCGATGTCCCGGAGGCTCCACAGATCTTCCCTTCCTTCCAGCACCCTCGTCCCGGCCTGGCGGGCGCTGCGCCGGGAACCCGTCTTGGAACCGAGCCAGGCGAGATGGGGCGGGGAACCGAACAGCGGGAGGCCCAAGGCCTCGGCCAGCGCCTGCTCGTGCTCGGTGACGTTGAAGCTGATGAGGTAGGCCTGGTCCGGGTTGCCCGCCAGGGCACGCAACCGATCCAGGGTGTCGGGCCGGCGGAGCAACTTCTCGGTGAGGGGTTTCACCTCGTCGTCCTGGATGGCGACCAGCCGCAGCCGGCGCCGGGCGTCGGCCGGGTCGGGGAGAAATCGCAGGTAGTAGTCGACCACCGCCGGATCGACGGTGAGCGACGTCACGTACACCATCTCCAGGTCGGGCTGGCGGAGTTGCAGGAGCATGTAGAGGAGGCGCTCCTCGTATCGCACGACACCGGTGATCTTGGCCAGCTCGGCCTGCGAGAAGGTGAGCGACGGGATGACCACCATCGTCCCGGTCTCGAGGCCGGCCACGCCATCGCGGGTGAGGCGCTCGACGAAGGCGCGCTGCCGCATCTCCCAGACGCTCGTAGTCACGGCCGTCATCGCACCATGATGCCTGCTGTGACGGCGGCGATGGTCGCCGCCGAACGGGCCCGAGCGGCCGCCCCCGTTGAAGGACGACCGGCCATGGGCGAGGAGAAGTACGGTGGCGGGAGAGGCGAGCCCCGAGACCGCGGGTCACCTGAGGCTGCGGACGCAAGGAGCGGTTGATGTCGTCGGACGAGGTGTACGTCGCCATGCTGCGCGCCGTCAATGTCGGCGGCCGATCCGTCGCCATGAAGGAACTCCGGGGCATCTTCGAGGCCCTCCCGGCTCGCGACGTATCCACCTATGTCCAGAGCGGCAACGTGGTGTTCCGAGCCGATCGCGGGGACCCGGCCACGGTCGCCGGTGCCGCCGAACGGCTCATCGCCGCCCACCTCGGGCTCAGGGTGGCCGTGATCGTCCGCACCGCCGACGAGTTGGCGCGAGTGATCGGCGACAATCCGTACTTTCGTACCGGTGCCGACGAAACCCGCCTGCATGGCACCCTGCTGGCGACGCTGCCTGAGGCCGCCCGGGTGGCGGCCCTGGCCGCCGCGGCACCGGACAGCGGGCACGACGAGTTCCAGATCGTGGGCCGGACGGTGTACGTCCATGCGCCCGATGGGTATGGCCGAACCAAGCTCAACAACGCCTTCTTCGAACGAAAGCTCGGCGTGGTCGCCACCACCCGTAACTGGCGATCCCTTACGACGCTGTCCACCATGGCCCGGACCCTACGGTCCTCGGTGTGACCGGAACCGCCAGTGACACAGGAAGGCGGGCACGAGGAGGATCCCCGGCCGGCCGAGGAAAGGTTTGCGTAAGGCGGTGCGGTGCAATACTTAGCCACGGAGCGATCATTCGAGACGGCGCGGAAACCACAGTGCGACGCCAGGTGACGCCAGACGTGGGGAAGCACCGGGCACCGGGGCGGGTATGCCGGTCCTTCGCCTCGTCCACTGAGGGAGGTGCGACCAACGATCCAGTGTGAACCGACCAAGCGCGGCGACCAGGTCAAGGTCACGTTCACGCTGCCCGCACGCGACAGCAACGTCCGGGTCGCCCTCGTCGGGGACTTCAACGGTTGGCGAGCCGGTCCCAACATGTTCAAGCGCAAGGGGGACGTCGAAGTGGCGTCCGTCATGCTGAGCGCCGGCCGCCGCTACGAGTTCCGCTACGTGGATGACAACGGGGCGTGGTTCAACGACGAGGCCGCCGACGGGTACGTTCCCAACCGGTTCGGGGGGGACAACTCGGTGATCGACCTGCGCGATGACGTCAACCCGATCGGCGAATCAAGCAACGAGAACGGCGCCAAGCACCGGTCCTGACGGCCGGTCTGGCGCCTCTCCCCAGGACAGGCGCTCGTCGCCTTCGCCTTCGCACGGCGAGGGGAGGCGAGGCGAGCCTGGCGCTAGTCGTCCTCCTCGCCGGGCGAGGCGAGCTGGCGGCGGAGGCGGTCGAGGTCTCCGAGGACCCAGGCGTCGGTGATGAATCCCTCCGAGACTCGGAAGAAGGCGGCCACGTCGTACCGGAAGGTCCGCGGCGGCGTGGCGGGCGGGAAGCCGAGCAGCGGGCCGGTGTGGTGGCCCGAACAGCGGACCCGGGCGGCCGCCCGCCCCGCCTGGCAGACCAGTTCCACGATCTCGTTGTGGAAGTCGGCGGACCCGGCCCGTACCTGGTCGCGGTAGCGGCGCCAGCCGTCGCGACCGAGCGTTTCGTCGCCGAGCGAGCCACGGAAGGTGAAGCCTTCGGACAGCGTGGCGGCCACCGCGCCGTCGTCCCACTCGTTCCACAACTGCCGGTAGAAGCGACGGACCAGCCCCTCGGCGTCGTGGGCGGTCACCGCCAGGCAGTCGGCGCGGGACCGCTTAGTAGACCCACACCGCCGTGCCGATGGGGTCGGAATTGCTGGACCAGATCCAGTCGATGGCCTGGTTACTGACGCGCACACACCCGTGGGATACGGCATGCGCCGGCACGTAGCTGTCGCCGTGGATGGCAATGCCCCCGACGAAGAACTTCGGTCGCCAGAGAACGCCGAGTGATGAGACACGGGTGCCGTCGACCTGCCACGTGGTCGTAAAGTGCCCGGTCGGCGTGGTCGCCACCTGCCGGGATCCGTGGTCGTAGTACACGTAACCACCGCCTGTCGAGGTGTTCAGCGTGGCGTCGAGGTGCCCGTCGGTCGTGATCAGGACCAGCTGCCGGGTGAGATCGACCTCGATCACGTGACCCGCGGTGCTGTGGACGGACGGCTTGGTGCCCGCCGCCAGGGCAGCGGCGGTGGCGGCGTCGACCGAGCCGGAGCGGGGCAGGCCGGCCGCCTTCTGCAGGGCGAAGACGGCCTGCTGGGTCGTCGACCCGAAGTGGCCGTCGGGGGTGCCCAGCCAGTAGCCGAGGGCGGAGAGTTGCTGCTGGACCGCCATGACCTGCGCTCCGGAACCGCCCATGGTGGGGACATCGCCGATCGGCGGGGGGGCGGTGGTGGTGACGGCCGGCTTCGCCGTGGTGGTTGTCGTGGCCCGGGCCGTCGTCACGGTTGTCGCCGGCGCGGGCAGCGTGGTGGGCGCCGTGTCGGCCGAGGCCGACAACGAGCCGGCGGGCACTGCCGTCAGCGGCGCCGTCGCTCGAGGGGTCGTCCCGCTACACGCCACGATGCTGGCTGCGGCGACCACCGCCAAGGCCAGCGTCGCGATGCGGGCGAATCGGGCGGGAAGCACGACGCCAGCATCGCGCGCCGCGAGGGCGGCGGCGAGGCGTGGTGCGCTTGGCCGGGGGCCGGCGCCACGCGCGGCTCGGGCCGGCGGCACGACGGAGCCGTTCAGGATCGGCGGCGTCGCCGGCGACGCGTGGGTCCATCGGCGGCGGCCAGCACCACGCCGCCGCTCAGCATGAGGCCCGCGGCCAACGACATGGGGACGGTCGTACCGAGCCCGGTGGCGGGCAAGAACGCCGTCGGCAGTGGGCCGGCCAAGCGGGGCGGCCCGGCGGCCACGACCGTGGCGGCGAGTTGGACGACGGGCGGGAGTTCGACGTCGTTCGGCCGTCCCGTCCCCTCGTGCCATGATCCGGGCGTCCACGGGCCGGCTGCGGGCGCCCATGGGCCGGCGGGGCGCGGCGGATTCCCGAAGGGGCTCACGGGCGGCCTGCCAAAGGCGGGGTCGGAGGAGGGCGGCAGAGGGGTCGGGGCCTTGAGCAGAACGAGGGCCGGCCCGGAGTCTCCGCCGACGGCGTGGGCCGTCGCCGCTCCCGAGCTGCCGGTGCGGCAGATCAGCGACAGGGACCCGAAGGCGTTCGTCACGCTCATGGCGCAGTTTCCTGTCCCTCCGGAGGTGGCGACCGCGGTGCCCCGGCCACCCGCACCGGAGGCGGTCAGTGCCGCCGCCGGGCCCCCTCCGGTGGTGGCTGCCCCCGCGCCGATAAGAGCAGCCCCGGAGGCGCCCCCGGCGGCGGTGCCGGCGGCGTCGCCGGAGTTGCCGGTGATGCACAGGACCGAGATCTGCGCCATCACGTTCACCAGGATGATGGTGCAGCTGCCGGTGGGACCGGAGCTGATCACCGCGACGGCGTTGCCTCCGGTGCCGCTAGTAGCCACGCTGGCCCCCGAACCCGACGCCGACACACCGCCCGGACCGGCGGCCAGGAGCGTGGCGGTGCCGGACTGGCCCCCTTGGGAGACCCCCTGGGAGGAGCCCGAGGTTCCGGTGATGCAGACGACCGTCAGGGCGGCGTGGATATTGGTCAGGCGGATGACGCAGTTCCCGGTCCCTCCCGAGCTGACCACGGTGGTGGCGCTCCCGCCGCTGCCACTGGCCACCGAGCCTGAGGCGTTCCCCACGCCCGTCCCCGTCCCCGATCCCGGCGGACCGAGCGCACCGCCGCCTGCCGGTCCCGGCGAGCCTCCGGCGGCACCCGCCTGCGCCGTGCCGACGGAGCCGGTCGTGCAATCCACGGACAGGGCGGCGAAGGCGTTGCTGCCGGTATACAGGCAGGCCCCTTTGGTTCCTTGGGTCTGCGACGCCGAAGCGCCCCCGGAGACGCCTTGGGTGGCCGAGCCCCCCGCGGTGAGGACGGCCCCACCCGACGATGTGCCCGGGCCCGATGCCAGCCCGGAGTTGCCACCCACGCCGGCGCTGTAGGCGTTCCCCGAGCCGCCGGTCTGACACCGCACGGCTAGGGGGGCCAGAAGGTCGGTCACCGTGATATTGCAGTCGCCGGTGCCGCCCGAGGTGGGCGTGGCCACACCAGGACCTCCGGGGCCGGTACGAACGGTGCCCGTGCCCGTGCTCGTGCCCGCGCCCGCGGCACCGGCACCGGCACCGGGCGAGCCCGCTCCGCTCGCCGGGGAGGCGGTGGCCGCCGGCGGTGCCGTGGCGACGGCCGCGGCGGTGACCGCCGGCGCGCTGCCCGCCGCGGTGCCCGTCGCCGCTGCGAGTGTCCCCGCGCCGGCCCCGCTTGCGGCCGCCGGCGGCGTGCCTGTGCCGCCGCCGGAGCCGGTGCCGGCGCCGGTGCCGGTGCCGGAGCCGGTGCCTGACCCTGAGGAGGGAGGGGCCACGAGAACGGGTGGCGGCCCGGGGAGGTGAAGCACACTCTGCCAGGCGGTGGCCAGGTCAGACCGGAGGGTGGCCCCGACGTCGGCCCGTGGCGGATCGGGTGGCGCCACCCGAGGCGAAGCCTGTACGGAGCCGGCCGGCGGCGCGGGGGCCGGGTGGGCCGACAGTCCGGCGGTCACGGCGAGGGCGCTGAGGAGTCCGAACATGAAACCTCAGACGCGCCGAGCGCCGAACCACAGCGGCGGGAGAACCAGGACGGAGGCGATGGCAGAGTCTCGCGGACGCGCCACGGTCCGTTCGGTGATTCCTGCTGCAACTCGCCGTGGCGTGGCCCGCGCCGTCTCCTTGGGGGGGCGACGGACCGCGTTGGGCACAATGGGACGACGGGGGATCGACGCCCCGGAGGAGGGACCGTGGCCGAGGCAGGTACCTGGAACCGCCGGATCATCGAAGAGTTCCGCGCCAACGGCGGAAAGGTCGGTGGCGAGTTCGAAGGCACCCCCTTGCTGCTGCTCACGACCACTGGCGTCAGGAGCGGGCAGGCGCACACCGTGCCGCTCCTCTACCTTCCCTACGGCGACCGGCTGATTGTGTTCGCGTCGAACGGAGGTGCCGAAACGCACCCCGACTGGTACCGAAACATCGTGGCCCACCCGATGGCAACGGTCGAGGTCAGACACAAGATCTTCACCGCCACGGCGACCGTCGAGACGGGAGAATTCCGCGCCGAATTGTTCGCTCAGCACTGCCAGGAATTTCCCGTCTTTGCCGACGAGCAGCGCAAGACGTCACGCCAGATCCCGGCGGTCAGCCTTCGTATGGCGGGCCAAAAGCCGCGGTAACCGACCGGGCGCGGTCGTGGTTTGGTAACGATGTCAGGGTGATCTGGTCTCGGGAGCGCCGCGAGGTCCCCTTCGAGGAGCAGTACCGGGCGCTGCTGGATCACGCCTACTTCGTCGGGTACCGCTTCTTCGCCGATCGCCATCTCGCCGAGGAGGTCGCCCAGGAGAGCTTGACCAGGGCCTACGAACGATGGGAGCGGGTGGAGCGTCATCCCAACCAGGAAGCCTGGGTGATGAACGCCGCCTGGAAGGTCTGCATGGAGATGAAGCGGCGCCAGTCCCGCGCCGCCGTCGGGTCATTGACCTTCGCTTCGCTGGGCGAGGAACTGGTCGTGGAGCGGCCGGTCCTGGTGGAGGCCCTGGCCAAGCTCACGACCCGGCAGCGCACCGTTGCCATGGCCCGCTATTACTTCGGGTACGACGTCGCCGAGACGGCTTCGGTTCTCGGGATGACGGAGTCACAGGTCAGAACGGCGAGCCACGAAGCCACCCTGCGGCTGCGCAGCCTCATGACCGATCAGGAACCTCGCAATGCGCCCCTCGGGGGTACGGCGATGCGGCCGGCATGACGACCTGGCGTGACGAGTTACCGTCCGATCTGCCCCGCCAGGACATCCTGGCGGCGGCCATGGGGGAGGCCCAGCGCCGCCGCCGACGCCGGCGGCGGCGGGCCGGGGTCGCCGCCGGCGTGGTCGTGGCCATCGGCTTCGCGTTGGTCGGTGTCGGGGTGATGACGGGGACCCAGCCATTTCCCACCCGTCCCGTCGCCGGGCCGGCGAAGCTGCACGTCCGCCAGATCGTGACCCGCTCGACGACGGTGACCGTCCCCGGCCAAGCCCACCCCCAGGCGCCACCGAGGTCCACCCCGACGATCCACGAGCGCTCGATTCCCGGTCCGACGCTCCCGGCGCCCCCCCTCCCCGGGCCCGGGCTGCCGGCCAAAGTGAACACCGAACCCGTCACCACGACCGTCCTCCCACCGGCCCAGCCGACCACCACGCTGCCCCAGCTGCCATCGGTTGGGGACCTCCCGCTTACGACCGCCGACCGGGAACCCTTCGGCATCACCACCACGGCGGACGGCAATGTGTGGTTCACCGAGTACGCCGCCGGTATCGGCCGCCTGTCGGCGGGCGGCCATTTCGCCGACTTCCCCGTCCCGACGGCCAACAGCGGGCCCTACGGCATCGCCACCGGACACGACGGCAACCTCTGGTTCACCGAATACCTGGCCGGCAACGTCGCCCGTTGCACGCCGTCGGGGCTGATCACCGAATTCGGCGTGCCTACCGCAAACAGCGGCCCGACCGGCATCGTCGCCGGACCGGACGGCGCGCTGTGGTTCACCGAGACCACGGCGGCCAAGATCGGGCGTATCGCCAGCGACGGTGCCATCACCGAGTTCCCCATCGCCGCCGGATCCGGCCCGCTGTCGATCGCCACCGGAGCCGACGGGGCGCTGTGGTTCACCGAGCACGTGGCCAACAAGGTGGGCCGGATCACGACCGGCGGCGTCTTGACCGAGTACACCGTGCCCACGGTGAAGGCTGACCCCCTCGGGTTGACGGCCGGACCCGACGGCAACATGTGGCTCACCGAACACCAAGCCGACAAGATCGCCCGCTTGACGCCTGCCGGCGTCCTGACCGAGTTCCGGCTCCCCAACCCCGACAGCCAACCGTTGGCTATTACCAGCACACCGGACAGCTCGCTGTGGTTTACCGAGAACAACGGCAACCGGATCGGCCGCATCTCGGTGTCCGGCGCCTTCATGGAATTCCGCCTCCCGGCCGCCACCGGCGAACCGTTCACCATCGCACCCGGGCCGGGGAACACCTTGTGGTACAGCGAGCCGGCGGTGAACCGCATCGGCTACCTCAGCCTCTGAGCGCCGCCCAATCCTCTGACCGCCGCCCCCCAACCCCCACGGCGCCGGCGGGGTACGGGAGGTAACGTCGCCTCATGATCGACGGCGAGGACCACGGAAAGGACCACGGCGAGGACCCCGGCGCGGCGGCCGGCGGGGAGGAGCCGTCCATCTTGGAGCGACTCCGGGGGAGCGGTGTGGGCACCGAAGATCCCAACATTATCGGCGACGCCGGCCCGACCGACGTGGCACCGGGACGTGATCCCGTGCTGCCCGCCCTTACCGAAGAGCTCCCGCCCGAGGTCGAAACGCCGGCGGAACGAACCCTCCCCTCCGATGAGGAAGCCGACGGCGCGTTCTTCGGCGATCCCGAGGAGCCCGCCGGTACGAGCTCGGGCTCAGCGCCTCCCGAGGAGCCCGCAACGAGCTGAGCGTCAGCGCGTCCCGAGGAGTAGCGCCAGCTTGTGCCGGGCGTCGTCCACCAAGGGAGGCAGCCAGCGCTCCAGGATCATGGCGGGAACGCTGATGCTGTCGGCGGTGGCGAACAATGGCCATTCCGGCACGACGGTGAAGTCGATCGCGGTTGTGCCGGGGGGCGCGGGCGCCGAGCCCAGTTGCACCGTTCCGCCGACGGCGACGACGCAGTCCGTCAGGATGGTTGTGACCTCCTCGACCGTGGTGGCACTGACGAGGGCCCGCGTGGCGGCGTACACCTCGGCGCAGACCAGCGTGTCATCCGAACGCGGAAGGGAAGCGGGACCCGACAGGGCGGGGGAGGAACAGGAGGAGTCCCACGTCCGCTCGAACTCAGCCAAGGAGACAACCTCAGCGCGGCTGAACGTGGCGCTCGAGCCAACCGAAGCCGCCGCTTTCCGGTGCTGGCAGACGGCCTCGTGCAAGGCCTCGTCGGCGGTACGTGCCGGCACGTGCAGTTGCAACGCGTACCGGTCGGGGTGATAAAGGCCGACGGGCCGCCACACGGCGAGGCGGGCGACGAAGTACTCCACGACGGCCACATCGATGCGCCCACCCATATCGCCCGAACTGAACTCGAGGATGACAATCCAATCGTTCATGCGTCCGACATCCCCCCGTACATGCCACCCATTTCGGCGTCGAGACAGCGGCACGGTGACGTATTCTCGGCGCCGTTGCCTCCGTCGGGCTCTGCTCGCCCGTCGGCGTAGCTCTTGTACCCCGATTCCCCCGGGCAAAACGCTGCCGTTCCGGGAGGCGCATGCTGCTTTCCGCCGGCGGGTACGTACTGACGAAGCCGCGCTATAGGTAAGCAGAGCTATAGGTAGAGGTACAGGTGTACGACGATGACCACGCTGACGACCGAGCCCGAACTAGGTAGGAGCGATTCACGGCCCCCGGTCCCGGACAGGTCCCTGCATCGTGACTCGACGACAGGCCGAGTGGTGGAGGCCGTGTTCGCCACCGCCGTCGCGGCCATCCTTTCCCGAGACCGCGAGTTGGCCCGCACCGGTGACCCCGACGACATTCACAAAAGCCGCGTTGCCACCCGCCGGCTCCGGGCGGAGATCCGGTTGCTGCGGCCGGTGCTGGTCCGTTCCGTCGCCGATCACCTGGGCGAGGAGCTCAAGTGGCTGGCCGGCGCCTTGGGGGAGGTCCGTGACATCGACGTACGTCTCGAGGACCTCGAGCCGCGGGTCGCGGCCCTGGGCCCGGCCGACGTTGCCGGAGGCCGGCAACTACTGGCCGCTCTCCTCGCCGAGCGAGAAAGGGCCAACGCCCACCTGCTGGCCATGATCGAAAGCCCCCGCTACGGGGCGCTTCTGGATGACTTGGTGACCGCGGCGGCAGACCCGCCGCTACTGCCCGGGGATTGGCGGGCCGAGGCGCCGGCCCGTTGCGTGCTCCCGAAGCTGGTCGGCAAACGCTGGGCTCGTCTCCGAGCAGATGTCGCGCAACTCGATGACAATCCGTCGGTCGAGGCCCTGCATGAAATCCGCAAGGGGGCCAAGAAGCTTCGCTACGCCGCCGAGTTGGCGTCACCGATCGTCGGAAAGCCGGCGGCGAAAATGGCAAAGGCGGCCGAAGGCCTCCAAGGTGTGCTCGGCGAGCACCACGACGCCTCGGAGACCGAGGGGTGGCTGCGCCACCACGCCATTCTGAGTGGCAGCCCATCGCTCGCCGTCACGGCCGGCGAACTGGTCGCGGCAGAACGCCACCGAGCAGACCGTTTTCGCCGGCAGTGGCCGCAAAAGTGGCATCGCCTGAAGAAAAAGACACCACGACGGTGGTTGAAGCACGCGCCGGTACTTTGAGAAAATGGCCCGGAGCGCGACATGATTCGCCCGCCCAAGGGGTAGATCGGCCGCGATGCCTTTCCTCGGACCTGCGATCGTCCTTTGGGTCACCCTAGCAGCAGGTGTGATGTCCTACTACTTTCTCGTCATTGCCAGGCGCAGCACAAGTCAATCCACCAGTCCTCGGAAACGACCGGTGTCGCCGAGCTAGGATAGGGAGAACTTTCCGAGCGTCGGGTGGAGCGCGCCGCGCCTTGGTGCTTGAAAGTCCCTTCTGTAAGGGAACAATTGAAGTGGGCTAAGCAGCCAGCCTAAATAAGTAGTTCGGCGGTGACTGGCTGGTGGTGGGATTGAACAAGAAATGGCGGAGATGAGACAGACGGGACCCTCGCCGCTGGACGGCCAGGGCTTCCGCCGCCACTTGGACGAACTGGACCTCGGTGTCCGCACCCTGTCGGAGCTGCTCATCGACGGCATCCCCCGAGCGACCTTGGCGTTCCTGCACGGCGACGAGGCGCTGGCGGCCGCGGTGGTGGCGGCGCACGATGCCGTCAAGGGTGTCCCGGACAGCCTCGAGGAGACGGTGGGCGTTGACATCGCCCGGAGATCGCCGATGGGTTCGGACCTACGCTTTCTGGTCAGTGTGCTGCGAGTGGCCCCCGCTCTCGGCCGGTGTCTCGAACTGGTCGACCATGTGGTGGAGCGGCGTTGGGTTGGGCCTCTCCTACCGGCCGGGGCGGCGTCGACGTTCGCCGAGATGGGCGGCCTGGTGACGGGGATGTGGGAGTCGGCGACGCTGGCGTGGTGCCAGGCCGACGACGCCGGCGTCCCCAAGCTGCGGGACAGCGACGATCGACTCGACGTTCTTGTCACCGGGCTGCCGCGCCTCCTGCGCCACCCCGACCTCACTCCGCTGGCCGCCATGCAGGCCATCACCGTGGGCCGGTTCTACGAGCGCCTCGGCGATCACGCCGTCGACTTCGCTCGACGGGCCCGGTGGTGTGCCACCGGCACCTGAGGGCGCGTCGCCGTTTCGGGACGCTTAGGGTGGTCGCGGTGGCCCAACACGGTCTCGGGGTGGACATCGGCGGATCAGGGATCAAGGGCGCGGTCGTGGACCTCGACCAAGGGATGCTGGTGGGGGAGCGCCACAAGCTACCGACCCCGAACCCCTCCACGCCGGCAGCGGTCGGCGAGGTCGTCGCCGAGGTGGTGGCGCATTTCGGGTGGGACGGGCCGTTCGCCGCCACCTTCCCGGCCCCCGTCACCAACGGTGTCGCCCGCACCGCCGCCAACGTCGACGCCAGCTGGGTGGACACCAGTATCGAGGAAACGCTCTCGGCCGCCACCGGGCTGAAGGTGACGGCCATGAACGACGCCGATGCTGCCGGCGTGGCCGAGGCGGCCTTCGGCGCTGCCCGGGGCGAGAACGGCCTCGTCATCGTCACCACCCTCGGCACCGGCATCGGGACGGCGCTGATCTACCGGGGCGTCCTCATTCCCAACAGCGAGCTCGGCCACCTGGAGGTCGATGGCCACGACGCCGAGCAACGGGCCAGCGCCGGCGTACGCGAGCGGGAAGATCTGAGCTGGGGGGAATGGGCCGCCCGCCTCGACCGCTACTACCAGGCCTTGGAACGCTACCTGTGGCCCGACCTGTTCGTGGTCGGCGGCGGGGTCAGCCGCAAGGCCGACAAATTCCTCGATCGACTCCATCTCCGCACCCCCATCGTCTCCGCCACCCTGCGCAACGAGGCGGGGATCATCGGCGCCGCCATCCACGCCGCCGGGGCCACCGATTTCCGTCGGGTCCGCAACGGGAAGTCGTGACCGCAACCCGGCGCTGACGCCACCACCCGGTTTGCTCGACCCACGCCGGGGGTACCGGCTTCTGGGTGTCTGACACTGGCGTAAACGGGCGCGCCGCCGAAAAGCCCGCCGAAAAGCCCGCCGAAACGCCAGCCGAAACGCCCTCGGACCGTCCGGGAGTCGGGTCCAGCCCGGCGCGCGACACCAGCGTGGCGGAACGTGAGGTGGAGGAGACCTTCCTTCGCACCGTCGACGAGGGCCGGCGGCGGATGTCCCGAGGCCTGGCCTCGCTGCTGGCGACCGGCCTGGTCGGTGGCATCGACGTCGGCACCGGCGTGTTGGGCCTGCTGCTGGTCGAGTACACCACCGGCAACAAGCTGCTGGGCGGCCTGGCGTTCTCCATCGGGTTCATCGCCCTCGCCCTGGCCCGCAGCGAGCTGTTCACCGAGGACTTCCTCATCCCTGTCTCAACGGTGATCGCCCGCCAGGCCCGCTTCCGGATGCTGGTGCGCCTGTGGGTCGGGACGCTCGTCGCCAATCTGGTCGGCGGCTGGGTCTTCACCTGGCTGCTGATGCGGGGTTACCCGGAACTGAACAAGACCGCCATCGAATCGGGATTCCACTACGTCCAGTTGGGTTACGGCCTCCGAGCGCTGTCGCTCGCCATTTTGGGCGGGGCGGTCATCACCCTGATGACGTGGATGCAGCACAGCAGCGAGTCCCTCGCCGCCAAGATCGTGCCCGCCATCACCTGTGCCTTCCTCCTGGCGGGGGGGCAGCTCGACCACGCCATCGTCAACTCGCTGCTGATGTTTTCCGCCCTCCACACCGGCCACGCGCCGTTCGGCTACCTCGACTGGGCCAAGACGGCCTCGTGGGCGGCGTTCGGCAACCTGGTCGGCGGCGTCGGCCTGGTCACCTTGCTGCGCCTCCTCCAGGTGCCCCATCGGGTCAAGCAGGAGCGGCAGAATCCCGCCCTCGGCGTCCCAATAGGCGACAACCGCCGGGTCGACGGTCAGGTCGAATCCGGACGGTCGGGATCAGCCTGACGCCGGTCGCAGGATCAGCTGGGTGCAGCGGAACAGGGCGAGGAGCCGGCCGTCGCGACCTTCGCCGCTGACCCGGGCGTCCCACAGCTGCGTGGTGCGGCCGCCATGCACCATGGTCGCCCGGCAGGCCACCGTGCCGTCGGTCATGGTGCCCACGAAGTTGCTCTTGAGCTCGACGGTCGTGAAGCCCGTTGCGCCGGCCGGAAGGCTGGCCAGGCATCCGTAGCCGCAGGCGGTATCGGCGAGGGTGACCACGGTGGCGGCGTGAAGGTAGCCGTTGGGGGCGAGGTGATGCGGGTGGATGGCCAGGCGGGCCGCCACCTCGCCGGGAGCCACGCTGACGATCTCGACGCCGAGGAATCCGGGCAGGTGGCCGGCCCCCATGGCGTTGAGCGCCGCCGCGGTGATGCCGCCGAACGGTGGGTCACCGGCATCAGGGGGAAAAGGAGGCCGCTTCGGGCCCCCGCTCTCGGTGATGACCGCCTCCCGCTCACGCCGCCCGGCGCCGGGCGCGAGAGCGCGTCCAAATAAAGAACAGCTGGGCCACGAACAACAGGGCCAGGAAGACGACGCCCGGCCACAGCTTGGCCACCACGTTGAGCACAATGAGCACGGCGAGCACCACTGCTATCACCTTGCTCAGGCGCTCCAGGCGAGCCACGGCGCCCAGTCTGCCAGCTGCCCGGTCAGCCGAGGCGCGCACGGACCAGGCGGGCGATCTGCCGGTCTTCCCGGGCGGTGACCACCACCGTCCGGCACCCCGCCTCCGTGGCGCTGACATCTGCGTCGCCGGTGGCGGCGGCATTGGCGCCGGCATCGAGCGCCACCCCGAGAAAGCCCAGGCCAGCGGCGGTCTCGGCCCGCAGGAGGGGCTCGTGTTCGCCGATGCCGCCGGTAAATACCAGCACGTCCACGCCGCCGAGCGTCGCCGCCATGGCGCCGATGCTCTGGCGGAGACGGTGAACCCACACCGCGATCGCCAGTCGGGCGCCGTCGTCGCCCGCCGCCGCGGCCGCCATGACGTGGCGGGTGTCACCGTCGGTTCCCGAGAGGGCGGCCAGGCCGGAACGGCGGTCCAGCGCCTCCTCGACCTCGGCCGAGTCGACGCCGGCCCGGCGGATCAACCACAGGATCATGCCCGGGTCGACGGTGCCACTGCGGGTATTCATCACCAGTCCCTCGAGCGGGGTGAATCCCATCGTCGTGTCGACGGACCGGCCGGCGCGCACCGCGCACAGCGAGGCGCCCGCCCCCAGGTGGCAGGTGACGACGCGGGACCCCGCCTCCGCCCTTCCGGTCAGCTCGAGGGCCCGGCGGGAGGCCCACTGGTGGGACAGGCCGTGAAACCCGAACCGGCGCAGCCCCCATCGCTGCCGCCAGGCGGCGGGGATGGCATAGGTCGAGGCGGCCCGGTCAAGGGTGGCGTGAAAGGCGGTGTCGAAGCACGCCACCGCCGGCACCCCGGGAAGGGCCCGCATGGTCGTCCGCACCCCATCGAGGGCCACCTGCTGGTGCAGCGGCGCCAGCGGCACCAGCGCCTCGAGCCGGGCAATGACCTCGTCGTCGATGAGCGCCGGCGCCGAGAAGTCCTGGCCGCCGTGCACGATGCGATGACCCGAGGCGTCGAGCGGGGCGTGGGTGGCGGTGAACTGGATGAGGGCGCCGGTGTCGCCGTGGGCCACGCTGGCCGCGGCAATCGTCTCCTCCTCCCGCCCGATGACGCTGATCTTGAGGCTTGAGGAGCCGGCGTTGACGACCAGCACCCGCATCAGCCGGCCCACCGCCAGTCGCTGACCTCGGGCAGGTCCTCGCCGTGGCTGCGGGTCCACGCTCGTGCCACCAC
Source organism: Acidimicrobiales bacterium (assembly GCA_036264135.1). Lineage (GTDB taxonomy): Bacteria > Actinomycetota > Acidimicrobiia > Acidimicrobiales > Palsa-688 > DATARN01. The sequence continues at coordinate 1,487 of DATARN010000094.1, read as the reverse complement.
CCGGCGGTCGGCCATGTCCTGGCGGAGTCCGGCCGCCTGGGAGCCGAACCCCGCCACCCGGTCGATCACGTCCATCACCAGGTGGTACCGATCGAGGTCGTTCAGCATGACCATGTCGAACGGTGTGGTGGTCGTGCCCTGTTCGATGTAGCCCCGGACGTGGATGTTGTCGTGGTTGGTGCGCCGGTAGGTGAGACGGTGGATGAGCCATGGGTAGCCGTGGTAGGCGAAGATAACCGGCCGGTCGGTGGTGAACACGGTGTCGAACTCCCGGTCGGCCATCCCGTGGGGATGGTCGCTCTCTGGCTGGAGGCGCATGAGGTCGACCACGTTGACGACCCGCACCTGCAGGTCGGGGAGGTGGCGCCGGAGGAGGGAAACGGCGGCCAGCGTCTCCAATGTTGGGACGTCGTCGCAGCAGGCCATCACCACGTCGGGGTCGCCGGCGATCTGGCCGCTGCCGTTTCCCGACGCCCACTCCCATATCCCGAGGCCCCGGGTGCAGTGCAGGACCGCCTCGTCCATGGTGAGCCATGATGGCCCCGGCTGCTTGCCGGCCACGATGACGTTGACGTAGTTGCGGCTGCGCAGGCAGTGATCGGCGACCGACAGCAGGCAGTTGGTGTCGGGCGGCAGGTAGGCCCGCACGACCGTCGCCCGCTTGTTGACCACGACGTCCAGGAATCCGGGGTCCTGGTGGGAAAAGCCGTTGTGGTCCTGCCGCCACACATGGGAGGACAACAGGTAGGTCAGCGAGGGCACCGGCCGGCGCCACGGCACCGACGAGCTCTCCTCCAGCCACTTGGCGTGCTGGTTGAACATCGAGTCGACGATGTGGGTGAATGCCTCGTAGCAGTTGAACAGGCCGTGGCGGCCGGTGAGGAGGTAGCCCTCGAGCCAGCCCTGGCAGGTGTGTTCGGAGAGGACCTCCATGACCCGGCCGTCGGGTGCCAGGTGCTCGTCGGTGGGCAGAACGGCCGCCTCCCATGCCTTGCCGGTGGCGTCGTACAGCGCCTCCAGCCGGTTGGATGCCGTCTCGTCGGGCCCCATGACGCGGAAGTTGCGAGTCTCGGCGTTGGCGACCATGACGTCGCGAAGCCAGCGGCCGAGGACGCGCGTCGGCTCGGCCACTGGATCGCCCGGCGCCGTGACGTCCACCCCGTAGCTGCGGAAGTCGGGCAACTCCAGCGGGCGGGTCAGCCGGCCACCGTTGGCGTAGGGGGTGGCGCCCATGCGGCGGGCGCCGTCGGGTGCCAGCGACAGGATGTCGGCGGCCGGTCGGCCGTGCTCGTCGAACAGCTCCTCGGGGTGATAGCTGCGGAGCCACTGCTCCAGTTGCGCCCGGTGCTCGGGGTTGGTGCGCACCGCGTCGAGGGGAACCTGATGGGCCCGCCACGTCCCCTCCACCGGCTTGCCGTCGACCACCTTCGGACCGGTCCAGCCTTTGGGGGTGATGAGCACCAGCGCCGGCCAGCGGGGGCGGCTTC
>DATARN010000056.1:0-6347 GCA_036264135.1 Acidimicrobiales bacterium | reverse complement strand
CGTTCCCGGTTCGGACGTCCCGTGCTGAGAAAGGCATAGGCCAGCCCCATGGCAAAGAACGACGCCAACCCCCCCATGCCTGTCTTCCCCGGCGGCTACTCACTCCAGGAGGTCGAGAGCGACTACCTGGCCAAGGCGGTCAAGCCCAAGCAGTTCCTCCACATCGACCAGTCCGAGTGCATCATGTGCGAGGGCTGCGTCGACATCTGCCCGTGGAAGTGCATCCACATGCTCTCCACGGACACCATCGCCGAGGGCCTGAACACCAGCGAGCCCGGGCTCGACCCGGACGACCACGTCGTCTTCATCGTGGACGAGGACGTCTGCACCCGCTGTGGCCTCTGCGTCGACCGGTGCCCGACCGGCGTCATCATCATGGGCAAGGCCGGCGTGTCCGCCAAGGACGGCGACGGCCACCAGCGCGACGAGAAGCACGGCTACGCCTACGGCATGCGGTTCTAGGAGAGGTAGCGAATGGCCCGTCGACTCGAAGACCGTCCCACCAAGGAGCGCCTGACCCCGGGTCAGGCGGCGAAGAAGCAGTGGGACTTCATCCACGGGTCGCAGTTCTGGACTTCGGTCTTCCGCCCCGGATCGATCTTCCGCAAGGGCTACACCGACAGCCCCCGAAACCGCTCCTACGTGATCATGAACAACGTGCTGTTCCACCTTCACCCGGTGAAGGTGAAGCGCCACGCGGTCAAGGTCAGCTACACGCTGTGCCTGGGGGGCCTGAGCTTCTTCCTGTTCATCATCCTCACCGTCACCGGGATCTTCCTGATGTTCTTCTACCGGCCCTCGGCGGCGTCGGCCTGGCAGAGCATCCAGCAGCTGCACACGGCGGTGACCTTCGGGTTGCTGGTCCGCAACATGCACCGGTGGGCCGCCCACCTGATGGTCCTGTCGGTCTTCCTGCACATGGCCCGCGTCTTCTACCACGGGGCCTACAAGCCGCCCCGGGAGTTCAACTGGGTCATCGGCGTCATCCTGCTGCTGCTGACCCTGCTGCTGTCCTTCACCGGCTACCTGCTCCCCTGGGACCAGCTGGCCCTGTGGGCGGTCACGGTGGGCACCAACATGATGGGCTACACGCCGGTGTTCGGCAGCCAGGTGCAGTTCGTGTTGATCGGCGGCTCGACCATCAGCAGCGCGACGTTATTGCGATGGTATGTGTTACACGTCTTGATGTTCCCGTTCGTCATTGTCATCTTTATGGCCGTCCATTTCTGGCGGGTGCGTAAAGACGGCGGCATCTCGGGGCCCCTCTAGGCTCGGCGGAGGCGAGGCATGGCTGAAGTACCTGAGCACCTACTGAAGCGGGCGGCGGAGCGCAAGGCGGCGCTCGAGGCGCAGAAGGCCGCCGCGGGCGAGGCCGCGCCGGAGGCGGCGGGCGGCGCCGGCGCTGGGGCGGGCGACGCCGAGGTGGCCGACGCCGAGGTGGCCGACGCCGAGGTCGCCGCCTCCAACGCCGAAGCCGAGAAGACCGGCAAGATCCCCGCCCACCTCCTGGCCCGCTCCGCCGAGGCCAAGGCCAAGGCGGCGTCGGGATCGTCGGGCACCGGCCTGCCCGCCTCGGGGGGCCCGGCGGCGTCTGGCGGCGCGGCCACGGCGACGGCCACACCCGCGGCGACCGGGGGCGCGGCGGCGGCCGCCCGTGGGGGCGCGGCGCCGGGGGCCGGTCTGGTCGGGCCGGCGGGGCACACCCAGCGACTGCTGACCGTGGTCAAGGCGGGGTCCATCCAAGACGTCAAGGCCACGCCCACCGACAAAGTCAATGTCTGGCCCCATCTCCTCGTGGTGGAGTTCGTGGCGTCGCTGGCCATGCTGGCCTTCCTCCTGGTGTTCTCGACCTTTGTCAACGCCCCCCTGCTGGGCCAGGCCAACTTCAACCTGACGCCCAACCCGTCCAAGGCCCCGTGGTACTTCCTCGGCCTCCAGGAACTGCTGACCATGTTCCACCCCATGGTGGCGGGCGTCATGATCCCCGGCATGGGCCTCTTCGGCCTCGGGATGGCGGGCTATGTCGACAAGAACCCGAGCCACAAGCCCGAGGACCGGAAGTTCGCCATCGCCCTCTTCACCTTCTTCATGATGTTCTGGGCCATCCTCGTGATCATCGGATCCATCTTCCGAGGCGAGGGTCAGAACTTCATCCTTCCGTGGCGCCAGGGCGTCCACGAGATCTTCGACCTTTAGGTTTTAGGAGCTGAACAGCTAGGCCATGAGTTCCGGCGCCATTCTCGCCATCGCCATAGGAATCGTCGTCGTCCTCGCCATCGTGCTGCTGGCGACGACCAGCGCCCGACGGGACCGCCAAGCCGCCGTCGGCGTGTTGTCGCGCGAGACCCGCCAGCGCGACCGGAGCGCCGCCGGCCTCGAGGCGGTCGCCCCCGAAGGCGTGGCGCCGGTCACCGGCAAGGACGTCGAGAAGGCGGCGGCGCTGGAGCGCACCGGGGGGGCGGTCGCCATTCCCGCCCGGGCCGCACCGCCCGCGGTCACCGGCCCGGTCGACCCGGAGACCTACGGCCAGACGCGCCGCCAGTTCCTGAACCGCAGCATCGTCGGCCTGATGGTGGTGAGCCTTTCCGGTTTCGGGGCGACCCTCATCGCCTTCCTGTGGCCCTCCGTCTCCGCGGGCTTCGGCGCCAAGATCACCGCCGGCACCGTCAGCGACGTCGAGAAGACGTTGGCGACCAAGCAACCGTTCTACAACCCGGTCGGGCGTTTCTATATCAACCCCTACCCGACCGACGCCGGGACGCTGGCCAAGGCCAAGAAGGTGTACTCGCCGGCGCTGCTGGTGGGCTTGCAGGCCGGCTACGTCGCCCTCTACCAGCGCTGTGTCCACCTGGGCTGCCGCGTCCCGTGGTGCGTCAGCTCCCAGTGGTTCGAGTGCCCCTGCCACGGCTCCAAGTACAACCGGGTGGGGGAGAAGAAAGGCGGCCCGGCGCCGCGCGGCCTGGACCGCTTCGCCCTGTCCGTTTCCGGCGGGTCGATCACCGTCGACACCGGGACGATCTACGTCGGCCCGCCCATCGGCACCAACACGACCGGCCAGGGCCAGGACGGGCCGCACTGCGCGTGAGGTCGGAGGGCGTGCGTCGAGACTCGGTCAGTCCCGCGTTGGTGGGTGCGGTATCCGGAGGGGCCGAGCGATTTGCGTGGGTACCGGGCCGGGAGGGCAGGATGCTGCCCGTGGGTTCCGTCGTCTCCCAACCTTGCGACTTTGATACCGCGCCGCCCATGAGGGCGTCGGTCGGCATGATGCCGAGGGTGGCTTCGGGGGTGGGGCGCCCATGATCCTCGGCGCGTCGACCGCCCAGAAGCTGGGCACGGTCTTCACCATCTTCCTGGTGGTGGGCTGGCTGCTGTTCATCATTGCCCACACCAAGCGCGGCGCCGTCCGGCCGGGCGACGAGATCCGCACCGCCCCCAACCGGAAGCCCTACTACGACGACGACGCCCTGGAGGGTCCCAAGCTGGAGCGGGCCTTGACCATGGCCCTGATCCTGCTGGTGATCATCGGCATCGGCCTCCCGCTGTACTGGCTCAACGAGACCCGGCGGGAAAACGGGGCCAAGAAGTTGTTCGCCAACACCGCTATCGAAGTCGGCTTCCAGCTCTTCCAGCCGGCCGACTCGCCGCTGGTCGCCAACCCCAAGCTGAACGAGCTGCACTTCGGCTGCGCCGGCTGCCACGGCAGCTCCGGCCAGGGCGGCGCCACCACCTATTCCATCACCACGCCGCTCGGGGCGACCCAGCTGGTGACCTGGCAGGTGCCGGCCCTGAACACGGTATTGCTGCGGTTCACGTCCGACACCGTGCGCACCATCATCGTGTACGGCCGCTCCAACACCCCGATGCCGGCGTGGGGCGTCTCGGGCGGCGGACCGATGAACGATTCCCAGATCGACTCACTCGTCGCCTACCTGCAGAGCATCCAGATCACGCCGGGGGCGGCTAAGGCGGCGGCGGCCCAGTACGGCACCGACGGCCAAGCCCTCTTCAACGCCTTCTGCGCCCGGTGCCACACCAAGGGCTTTTCCTACGGCCAGCCCGATACCCCAGGCGGCGGGGCCTACGGCCCGAACCTGACCAACGGCGACGAGCTCCGGCAGTTCCCCAACGCCGCCGACCAGGTCGACTACGTCACCATCGGGGCGACCTACGGCAAGTCGTACGGCACCCGGGGCATCGGCAGCATGGCCGCCGACCCCCGCCTTGACATCGAGGTGCCGGGTGCGGCCATGCAGGGCGGCGGCATGCCCAAGTTCGACGAGATGCTGAGCCCCGAACAGATCACGGCGGTCGTCAACTACGAGAGGGGGCTGTAGGTGCACCTGGCCCATATCGGGTTGCTGGCCACCACGTTCACGTGGGACCCGTTCATCCGCGGGATCGTCATCCTGGCCCTATTCATCGTCCTGCTGCCCGGCAGCGTGTACCTGGTCCTGTCAACCGACGTCGGCGGCCGCCTGGGCTTCTTGCTCATGGCGGCCGGCATTTCGGGGATGTTGTGCCTGCTGGCCATCTTGTGGATGCCGCTGGCATCGACGGCTGACATCGGCCGTCCCAACTCGTGGAAGGTGCTGGAGCTCGTCACCGGTGACTACTCCGGTCAGGTCACCGTCAAGGGGGCGGCGTCGCTTCCCGTCGGCAACCTCCAGGCCGGGACCAAGCCCCCGCTGCAGGGGTTGACGACCAAGCACTGGTACTGGCCCTTCCAAGGGTGTAGCGACAGCGGCTGGCACAAGATCGACCCGTCGCTGATCAACGATCCCGAGTCCACAGCCGACAAGTTCCTGGCCAACACCAGCGGATCCTCGGTCGGTCCGCTGCTCACCAGCCCCTTCAGCGCCACCTCCGACTACACGTACATCGACGGCTTCACCAAGGGCCAGAATGGCGGCTGCCTTTTCGCCATCAGCCGCCACAAGATCTACCTCCCCCTGGCCCGGGGTGCCCACTACGTGGTGCTGCGGGTGCTGCCGACCCTGCCGGTGCTCAACCTGGGTGGCGCCCCGCCGCCCGCCCAGCCGGACACCTCCAAGCCGTATACGTACGTGATCATGGAACGCAACCTGGGGTCGGTCCGCCAGCCCCAAGCCCTCCTGGCCATCAGCATGGGCATCATCTTCCTGGTCGTGTGCTACATCCTCCACACCCGTGACAAGGCGGCGGAAGAAGAGGGCGGCGACGGTGGTGGCGGCCCGGCGGCCGGTGGACCCAGCCCCGGCCCCGTGGCCGAGCGCGAGACCGTCGGCGCCGGCGTCTAACCGGTTCCCCCCGACCCCGTGGAGGGCGTCCCCTAGGGCCCGCGGGCGCTTGGGCGGTCGTCCCCGCCGTGGGGCCCGATCCCGGGCCGCGGTTGGCTGGGCTCGTTTAGCCAAGGGCCGCCATGACCCACTCCAGCACCTCGGTGTAGGTCACCGCGGCGTTGGCGTCGTAGACCCGCCAGCCGGCTTCCACCAACCCGGCCCGCCGGCGGGCGTCGTCGCGCTTGGCGACCGGGTTGTCGTGATCCCGGGCGCCGTTGTACTCGAGCCCCAGCTTCGGGTGCGGCCAGGCGAAGTCGAGCAGGAACACGCCGTAGCGGGTCTCCACCGGATAGTCCATCTCGAACGGGGCCACCCCGGCGGCCTTGAGCCGCTCGCCCAGCGTCCGGGCGGCCGGACTGTCGCTGTGACCACCGAGGTCTACCGCCCGCCGGCACATCTGGCGGAGCGCTTCCTGGCCCTGGCCACCCCCGCCCACCCGGATGCTCCATTCCAAGATCTTCTGGAAGCTGGTCCAGTTGCGCTTGACCAGGTCATTGGCCACGCTCTTCACCAGGCGGGGGTGCGCCCGGTCGGCCACCTGGACCACGGTGAGGGCCGGGATGACGATGGGGATGTTGAACCGCGTCGTGAGGACCTCGGTGCTCGGGAGGCGGGATTGGTGCGTCGCCACGCCGGGGAGGGCGGTCCGTCGCCGGTCGAAGGTGGTTAGCTCCAGGAGTCCTCGCTTTATCTGCTCCGCCCCCCACACCTCGGCCGCGGCCAGGTGGGATGCGCCCGCCGAGGGGCCGGCGGCGAGGCAGGCCGCCATAAGGTCCTGATAGGTCGACGCCGCCCCGCGGATGGCGTAGACGCCGTGGCGCAGCCGGTGGAGGCGGCCATCCCGGACCGCCCAGCGAATCCAGTCCCAGCTGCCCCCGCTTGCCAGGATCTGCTTGGCCGCCACGACGCCGTGGGTTCGCTCAGCCAGCTCGGTTATCGCATCCCAGGTCTTCACATGGGCATCTATGCCAAGCTCGCCCAGGGGGGTGTCACGGATTTTGGGTGTGTACACACCCAAAATCCGTGACA
>DATARN010000039.1:0-6423 GCA_036264135.1 Acidimicrobiales bacterium | reverse complement strand
AGCGGCTCCCAGAGGTCGCGGTTGGCCACCGGCTTGCGCTGCGAGTTCTTCCAGTCGCGCTTGAGCCAGCCCTCCCACCAACGGTCGCGGAAGCAATTGACGACATAGGTGGAGTCGCTGACCACTTCTATCGATGCGGGTCCTTCCTGCATCAGGGCCCTGAGCGCCTCCAGCACGGCGGTGATCTCCATGCGCTGGTTCGTGGTGTGCGGCTCCGCCCCGCTCGCGTACCGCCCGCCCGGCACGGCCCAGCCCCACCCGCCGGGCCCGGGATTGCCCCGGCATGCGCCGTCCGTGTACACGACCACCGGGCCCTTCTCGTCTGGCATGCCCGAATGTGTAACACCCGCGACCAGTGGTCACACGCATCGAGCGGCTCCCGGTACCGTGGAGGCGATGCTGTTCGACGGGATCAGCCACCAAGTTCCCGACACGGATCCGGGTGAGACGGCGGAGTGGCTGGACTCCTTCGATGCGGTGGTCGACGCCCGCGGCCGCTCGCGGGCGCGCTACCTCCTCATGAAGCTCCTCGAGCGCGCGCGCACCAAGCAGGTCGAGTTCCCCGCGACCGTCTCGACGCCGTATGTGAACACCATCCCGGCCGATGCCGAGCCCTGGTTCCCCGGCGACGAGTACCAGGAACGCCGGATCCGCGCCTACATCCGCTGGAACGCGGCCGCCATGGTCACGCGGGCCAACACGCGGACGGAAGGGATCGGCGGCCACCTGTCGACCTACGCCAGCTCGGCGGCGCTCTACGAGGTCGGCTTCAACCACTTCTTCCGCGGCAAGTCCGACGGCGGCTTCGGCGACCAGATCTTCTTCCAGGGCCACGCGTCGCCCGGCATCTACGCCCGCTCCTATGTCGAAGGCAGGCTGACCGAGGCGGAGCTCGACAACTTCCGCCACGAGGTCGGCGGCGGCGGCCTCCCGAGCTACCCCCACCCGCGGCTGCTCCCCGACTTCTGGGAGTTCCCCACCGTCTCCATGGGCCTCGGCCCGATCGCCGCGGTGTACCAGGCACACGTCAACCGTTACCTGAACCTGCGGCGTCTCGTCGACACGAGCAACAGCCGGGTGTGGTGCTTCGTGGGCGACGGCGAAATGGACGAGCCCGAGTCGATCGGCGCCCTTGGCGTCGCGGGCCGCGAGCACCTCGACAACCTGATCTTCGTCGTCAACTGCAACCTGCAGCGGCTCGACGGCCCGGTCCGGGGCAACGGCAAGATCATCCAGGAGCTCGAGGCGGTCTTCCGCGGCGCCGGCTGGAACGTGATCAAGGTGATCTGGGGCTCGCGCTGGGACGCGCTGCTGGCCAAGGACGTCGACGGCGTCCTGCTCGACCGGATGAACACGACCGTCGACGGTGAGTTCCAGAAGTACGCCGTCGAGAGCGGCGCCTACATCCGCGAGCACTTCTTCGGTCCGGACCCCCGGCTGCGGAAGCTGGTCGACCACCTGAGCGACGACGAGCTCGTCTCGTTGCCGCGGGGCGGCCACGACTACCGCAAGCTCTACGCCGCGTACAAGCGCGCCACCGAGCAGCGGGGTGCGCCCACGGTCATCCTGGCCAAGACGATCAAGGGCTGGACCCTCGGTCCCGAGATCGAAGCGCGCAACGCGACCCACCAGATCAAGAAGATGACGAAGGCGCAGTTGCGCACGCTGCGCGACCGCCTCTACCTGACCGACGACATCACCGAGGACGCGCTCGAGGGCGACCCGCCGTACATCCGGCCGGGCGAGGGTTCCGACGCCATGGAGTACCTGAAGGCGCGCGGACGCGTCCTCGCCGGCCCGGTACCCGTGCGGGTCGTGCGGCCGGCGCCTCCCTTGCGCCCGGACCCCAAGGTGTTCGAGGAGTTCGCCGCGGGCTCCGGACCCCAGGCCGTCTCGACGACCATGGCGTTCGCCCGTCTGCTGCGCAACCTGCCTCGGGGCGGCCACGACTACCACAAGCTGTACGCCGCCTATAAGGCGGCCACCGAGACGACCGGCCAACCCACGGTCATCCTGGCCAAGACCATCAAGGGCTGGACGCTCGGTCCCGAGATCGAGGGGCGCAACGCCACCCACAAGATCAAGAAGATGACCAGGCAGCAGCTGATCGTGCTGCGGGACCGTCTCCACCTGCAGCCCGAGATCCCCGACTCGGCGCTGACCGGCGACCTGCCCCCGTTCTTCCAGCCGGCGGTCGACAGCGACGAGTACCAGTACATGATCAGCCGGCGCCAGGCGCTGGGCGGCTCCCTCCCCCGCCGGACCCCGAGCCGGGCCAAGCCGCTCGATGGGCCCGATGACAAGGTGTTCGACGAGTTCAAGGCCGGGTCGGGCAACCGGGCGGTGTCGACCACCGTGGCCTTCGCCGGCCTGCTGCGCAACCTGCTGCGTGATCACAACATCGGGCGGCGGGTCGTCCCCATCATCCCCGACGAGGCCCGCACGTTCGGCCTCGACGCCCTGTTCAAGGAGATGAAGATCTACGCGCCGGGGGGCCAGCTGTACGACCCGGTCGACTCGCAGCTCATGCTGTCCTACAGCGAAGCCAAGGACGGTCAGATCCTGGAGGAGGGCATCACCGAGGCCGGTTCCATGGCCGACTTCACCGCCGCCGGCACCGCCTACGCCACCCACGGCTCGCCGATGATCCCGTTCTTCATGTTCTATTCCATGTTCGGTTTCCAGCGCGTCGGTGACCTCATCTGGGCCTTCGGGGACATCCGCGGCCGGGGCTTCCTGCTCGGCGCCACCGCCGGCCGCACGACCCTCACCGGCGAGGGCCTGCAGCACGACGACGGCCATTCCCTGGTGCTGGCGTCCACGGTGCCCAACCTGCGGGCCTACGACCCGGCGTTCGCCTACGAAACCGCCGCCATCGTCAAGGACGGCATCACCCGCATGTTCACCACCGCCGCCCCCGAAGACGTCTTCTACTACCTCACGCTGTACAACGAGAACTTCGTCATGCCGGCGGCGCCGGCCCTCGAGGACCTGGACGGGCAGATCGTGCGGGGCATGTACCGGTTCTCGGCCGGCCTCGACGGCCCGAGGCGGAAGGCCACGATCCTGTTCAGTGGGACGGCCAGCCATGCGGCCCTGGAAGCCCAGCGGCTCCTCGCCGCCGATCACGACGTCTCGGCCGAGTTGTGGTCGGTCACCTCCTACAAGGCGCTGCGGGAAGACGCCCTCGGCGTGGAGCGCTACAACCGTCTCCACCCCCACCAGCCGCCCGGGACGCCGCACATCACCTCGGCACTGTCGTCGGCGGAAGGTCCGGTCGTCGCCGTCACCGACTACATGAAGTCGGTTCCCGACCAGGTGTCACGGTGGATCCCCGGCCATTTCACCCCCCTCGGCACCGACGGTTTCGGGCGCTCCGACACCCGCGCCGCGCTACGCCGCCACTTCGAGACCGACGCCGCCCATGTCATCGTCGCCGTCCTCGACGGTCTCCGGGCCACCGGCGACGGCAAGCCCGAGGAAGTCGCCGACGCCATCGCCCACTACGGCATCGACGCCGACGCCCCCGACCCTCTCCTGGCGTAGATCTGTCAGGCCGGCGCCGCCGGCGACTCACTGATTCAGGTTGAAACTCGGCCTCTCTTTGGATCCATTGTGTTGACAGTCCTCCGGGTAACAACGAGGCTGAGCGATATGGGCGCTTTTGACGAGTTCGGCGACGCACTTCCGAAGTACCGGATTGACGGCGAACTCGGGCAAGGCACGTGGGGCGCGGTACTGAAGGCGACCCACCCCAGTTGGATCGTGAGGTTGCGATCAAGCAGTTACCCCGCTCGTTTTCGGCCGATGAGGTCGTCCGTCACCGCTTTCTCACTGAGGCCCGTCTGCTGGCGACGCTGGATCACCCACACATCGTCCCGGTATTCGATTTTGTCGAACGCGACGGTCTGTGCCTACTCGTCATGGAGTTCCTGTCGGGCGGCACCGTGTGGAGCCGGTTCGCCGAGGTGGGTTTGACGCCCGAGGAAGCGTGCAGCATCGCCTTGGGGACGGCCGCCGGTTTGGGCTTTGCCCATGCTCACGGGATCCTCCATCGAGATATCAACCCCGAGAGCTTGGTGCTGGACGCGTCGGGCATGGTAAAGGTCGCCGATTTCGGGTTGGCGAAGATAGTGAGCGGCAATGCGACGATGGTGACGGCGACAGGGCAACTTCTCGGCACTGCCGCCTACATGTCACCGGAGCAGATTCTGGGCAACACGTTGACGCCGGCGACCGACCTTTACGCCCTCGCCATGGTCCTGTTCGAGCTGCTTGCGGGCACACTGCCGTTTGACGGGCATGGCGACGACTTTGCCATTCTCGACCGCCACCTTCACGACGATCCCCAGGCGCTCGAGGTTGTCGCACCCCAGGTCCCCGCTGGCCTGGCCGCCGTCGTTGCCCGGTGTCTGGCCAGGAGTCCGCAGGATCGGTTTCAGTCGGCTGAGGAATTCAGCGTGGCGCTGGCCGACGCCACGACGTCCGCCTGGGGTGCCAACTGGCACGTTCGACTCGGGCTGCCCATCCTCCCGTCGGAAGCCGTCTCTTCACGGCTCGTGAACCCAAGCGCGCCCTCGCCGGCCGAAGGCGGCGACTGGTCGTGGCCATCCAGAACGGATCGTCACCTATGGTCGTTACCGGCCGATCCTTCCGAGCTCGTTCCTATCGCTCGAGTGGCGCACGACCTGGCGGCCACCAGTGTCCACGACCCGCCGAGGTCTCCCCCTTCTCCGCCGTGGTCACCCGCGTTCCCTACGGCCTGGTCTTCGGCTTCGCCTTCGTCCTCGCCTTCCCCTTCACCTCCATCTTCGCCACCGTCGAGCAGCCGGTATCGCGGTGTCATCGTTCTCGCCCTGGTGGCCGTCGCCGCGATAATTGGAGTCGCCGGAGTCATCCTCACCATGCAGTCGGCGGCGACCCATCGGCCGAAGGGGCCGCCGGTTGAGCCGACCGCGGGCGGCACGCTGTTCGCGGGAGCCGCCGGACCCCCTCGCCTGCCCATTGCGGTGGGACGACGTCCCACCGCGGAGGCCATCAGCCCGAACGGCGCAACCGTCTATGTCTCTAACTTCGCCGATGACACCATTACGCCCATCGCGGCCACGACGGGTATGGCAGGGAATCCGATCCGCGTCGGCCGGGGACCGGCGGCCCTCGCCGTCACACCAGACAGCAAGACCATTTATGTAACCAACTTCACCGACAACACCGTGACCCCAGTCACTTCAGCGGGGGTCGCTGGTATCCCGATCGCAGTAGGGAAAGGTCCCGCGGGCATCGCAGTGACGCCAGACGGAGCAACCGCCTACGTCGCCAACGCCAGCGACAACACGGTAACGCCGATTGCCTTGGGGAAGGCGACCGCGGGGAGGCCGATCCCGGTAGGAGCGCACCCGCTCGCGGTCGCCATTTCCCCAGACTTCTCCACCGCGTATGCTGTGAACGCCAACGACAACACGGTGACACCGATTGAGTTGGCCACTCAGACGGCGGGGACGCCGATCGCGGTAGGACGATATCCCGACACCATTGCCATCTCCCCCGACGGTCTGACCGCCTACGTCGGCAACTTCAACGACGCGACGGTCATGCCGATCCTCCTTCGCACCAACACGGTCGGGGCGCCGATTCCCGTCGGCCGGCATCCTGCTGCCATCGCCATCTCCCCCGACGGTGTCACCGCGTACGTAACCAATGCACTCGACAACACCGTGACTCAAATCAACCTGCGGACGGGGAAGGGCAGCAAACCCATCGCCCTGGGACACGGTCCCAACGCGATCGTCGTGACCGCTGCCGGAAGGTTCGCCTACGTAGCCAACTATTACGACAACACGGTGTCAGCGCTCTATCTCCCGCTTTCCGGATAGCGAGGCAAGTGGCGCAGGAGGAGCACTGCCTACAAGATGGCGTGGGCCTGGAGGGGAACCTCGGTCGCTCGGACGGCCCCTGAGACCTGGACGACCAAGGTGGCGTTGAAGGTGCCCGGTGCGGGGTTGAACGAGACCTGGAGCTGACAGCTTCGTCCCGGGTCAACGGGCGCCGCGCAGTCGCCGGGGTCGGCACGGAAGTGCGACGCATCCGCCCCGGTGACCTGGGGCGGAGTCACGGTGATCGGTACCACCCCGGTGTTGGTGACCCGAACGGCGGTGGTAGTGCCGCCGAGCGCCTGGAACGTGACCGCGGGGGGCGCCACGGCATACTGCGGGTTGGTTCCATTGGGGGTTCCGCCGCTGGCCGGCGCCGCTGTGGAGCCCGGAAGCGGGTTGGACCGCGATGACCCGTGCAGCCATCCTTGGTTGACGGCCACTCCGAAGACGGCTACGGCGGCGGTGAGGAGCCCGGCGATGCCGGTGACCACCCCGGCCAGACTGGAGAAGAAGGACTTGTTGGGCGCGCTCATTACGGCTCCTTCTAGAC
>DATARN010000146.1:0-4135 GCA_036264135.1 Acidimicrobiales bacterium | reverse complement strand
GTTCCCTCCCGAGGAGCGGGCCCGGGCCGTCGGCATCTGGGCCGGATTCGCCGGGGCGGGGGGCACGCTCGGGATGCTGGGAGCCGGGTGGATGCTCGGGCGCTACTCGTGGACGTCGATCTTCTTCGTCACCGCCGCGGTCGCCGCCGTCACCTTCGTCGCCATCGCAGCGTTCGTGCCGGAGACCCGCTCGAGCGAGCAGGTCGGTCTCGACCCGCTGGGCGCCATCACGTCGGCGGTTGCCGTCGGTGGCCTGGTGCTCGGCATCATCGAGGGTCCCATCCGGGGTTGGTCGGACCCGCTCACCGTCGCCGGCCTGGCGATCGGCGTCGTCCTAACGGTGGGGTTTGTCCTCTGGGAACTGCGCATTGAACAGCCCTTGCTCGATCCCCGGCTATTCCGCCATCGCGGCTTCGCTACCGGCTCGGCGTCGATGCTGGTCCTTTTCCTGGCGCTGTTCGGGATCTTCCTGGTGGTCCTGCAATACATGCAGCTGCTGCTCGGCTACAGCCCGCTGAAATCGGCCCTCGCCCTCCTGCCGATGACCTTTGTGATGATCCCCATCTCGACGGTGGCGGCGCCCCTGTCGATGCGCTTCGGCCAGAAGCTGGTCGGCGGTTCGGGCCTGGCCGTGAGCGCGGTGGGCATCGCCGGCTTCGCCACCCTGACCGCCAGCAGCGGCTTCGCCCAACTGCTGACGGCGGAGATCATCCTGGCGGTGGGATTCGGACTGGCCATGACCCCCGCCACCAACGCCATCGTCTCGTCGCTGCCGACGGCCAAGCAGGGCGTCGCCTCGGCGGTGAACGACACGACCCGCGAGATCGGAACCGCCCTGGGGATCGCCGTCATGGGCAGCCTGTTCAACAGCGGCTACCGGCAGGGATTGTCGGGCCACCTGTCTGGGGTGCCGGCGGCCGCCGCCGCCCAGGCCCGCCTGGCACCCGGCCGGGCCCTGGACGCCGCTCACCGGCTGGGCGGGGCCGGCGACGGGCTGGTACTGGCCGCCCGGAATGCCTTCTCCAGCGGCATGCGGCTCTCCCTGCTCTTCGGCGCCGGGCTGCTGCTCGTGGCGGCGGCGTATGTTGCCGTCGGCGGGCCGTCCCATCGGGACGAGGTCACCGAAGATGTCCTGGACGAGGCGGAAGCGGGTCTCTCCCTCGAGGCGGCGGTGGTGTGAGTTCCCCGGATCAGTCGTACCGGCGGATGGCCCGGACGTTCAGGAACACCATGAGCACTCCTGCGATGGCGATGACGGCGAAACCCCGGCCGATCTTGGCCCACGCCAGGTGCTCGAGGATCAACGAACGCAGCCCCTCCATGATGTACGTCACCGGGTTGTAGGACGCCGCTACCCGCATGGGCGTGGTCAGCATGTTCCGGGGGACGAAATTGGGGGTGAGGAACAGCAGCGGGAAGAACACCAGCGAGCCGGACTGGGTGGCGGCGGCGCTGCGGGTCTTGAGTGCGATGAGCTGCATGAACCCCGAGTACACCACCGCCCACCCGGCGGCCAGGATGATGAGGAGCAGGAAGCCCAGCACCCCGCTGGCAACGGAGATCCCGAACGGCAGGGCGACGAGCACGATAAGGGTGGCGATGCCGAGGCTCTTCAGCGCCTCGGCGGACAGCCGGCCGAGGACGATGGCGGACCGTGATACCGGCGTGGCCCGCAGCTTGTCGAAGTAGCCCCCGATGATGTCCTCCACCAGGAACTGGGCGGCGCCGCCGAACGACGCCGCCAACAGCAGGGCGCTCGGCACCTGGAAGGCGGCGTAGTTCTGACCCTTGAGGAACGGCGTGGCGCCGGATGGAAAGATCTTGGCCGCCTGACCGACGTTCACCACCAGGAAGAAGAGGGGGATGAACACGGTGGGGAACAGCTGCTCGGGGACCCGCAGCACCTCGCGGACGGCCCGGCCGCTGAGAGCCCAGTACCCCTTCATTCCGTCACTCCCTGTACCTGACCGGCGACCCGCACCCGGGTGCGCCCGGTGGCATCGAGAAACACCTCGTCGAGGGATGGCTCGTAGTCGAGGGATTTCCTTTTTCGCAGGTCGACCTTCAGGGCGCCGGGTGTGCCCTCGCGGACGATGAGCCCCCCGTCGATGATCGCCAGCCGACTGCACAACTGGTCGGCCTCCTCCAGGTACTGGGTGGTCAGGAAGACCGTGGTCCCCTCGACGTTGATGCGGCGGACCTCGTCCCAGACGGTGAGCCGGCTGGCCGGGTCCAAGCCCGTGGTCGGCTCATCGAGGAACAGGACCTGGGGCCGGTGGACCAGCGCCGAGGCCAGGTCGAGGCGGCGCTTCATGCCTCCGGAGTAGCCCTGGATGCGCCGGTCGGCGGCATCCACCAGATCGACCAACTCCAACAGTTCCTCGGCCCGAGTGGCCCCCTCGGCGGCGGACAACCCGAACATCCGGGCTTGCAGGACCAGCAGTTCCCGGCCCGTCTGGCGGGCGTCGAGCCCCGCCTCTTGCAGGGCGACGCCGATCCCCCGCCGGGCGGCGTCGGGATCGGCGGTGACGTCGGCTCCCGCCACCCGAGCCGAGCCGGAGGTGATGCGGGTCAGCGTGGTGAGCATCCGGACCGTGGTGGACTTCCCCGCGCCATTCGGCCCCAGGAAGCCGAAGACCTCCCCCTCGGCCACGCTGAGGTCGACGCCTCGCACCGCTTCGACCGTCCCGTCACGGCCGGTGAACCGTTTGACCAGCTGCTGTGCCTCGACGGTCAACGACATGGGCATCGTGCGGGGCCAAGCCAGCCGACACCGGCCGGTTGCCCCTTCCTCCTTCGGCGGGTCGTGCCGGCGCTGTCCCCGGCGTCGGTGGGTAGACGCAGCGGCCGCGCCAAACCTATCGGCTCCCGCCAATCGAGGGACCTGGCGCCAGGCGAAATGCGGCCACATCGAAGCGCTTGGTTTACCTGGCAACGGCGCCCCCTGACGAGCGCCCTTCCCCGGACCGTACGTTTTCTCGCTCGTCTCCCGCGAGACAAGGTGTCGGCCCTTGGCGTGTGGGACGCGGTGGCCGGGCTTGGCCCGGTTCTGGGCAACCGGCGCGTGGTGCCGTCCGCGGTGGAGGCCGGCTACCGCCTCCTCGACGACCAGCAGCTGCGTTCCCGCGCTCGGCGCTATATCTCCTGAGGCACCTACGCGAGCGCGTAGTTCGGCTGACCGGGCGCGCCCGCCGGCGCCCGGGGCGGGTAGACCCAAATGCATGGGAAAGCAGATGGAGGGCGACAACGTCGAGCGCCGCCGGCGCGCCAAGGAAGCGCGCGACGCCGGAGAGCTGCCCAGTGCCGCCGGCGTCACCACCGGCGCATCCAAGCAGCGGCGCCATTTGCCCAACGACACGCCGTACCCGGAGCGCATCGGAAGCCTCGTTCAGGGGAAGCAGGACCCCGATCACGCCGGCCACCGGCCCCGTCCCGGCCGTCGCGAGGAACCGGCGCCGGCGGAAAGCCCGCCTATCCGGTCGTCCGTCGTCCTGGAAGGGCGGCCGATCAGCTACCTCGACGGCGGCACGGGCGACGAGCCGATCGTCCTCGTCCACACGTTCCCCCTCTCGGCGAACAGTTGGGAATACCAGCTGCCGGAGCTGGGACCGAGCTATCGGGTGGTCGCACCCGACCTGATGGGATTTGGGCAATCCGACGGGCCGAGCGACCCGGAGGCGTACTCGGTGGAATCGTGGGCCGACGACGTGGGGGCGGTCATGGCGGACCTCGAGATCGACGGCGCGCCGGTCATCGGAGTGGGCTTGGGCGCCGACATCGCTTTCAACCTGTTCCGGCGGCACCACGGGGTCGTGGCCGGTCTGGTCCTCGCCGACTTCCGTTCCGAGCCGGACACTCCCGAGGAGCGTGACAAACGCGATCGCGACAAAAAGTGGTTGGCCGGAGGAGGCGACGTCACATCACTATTGGACGACTGGTTCGCCCTCGTGGCCGGCGACGTGTGGAGCCGCCGGGCGGAAGTGATCCAGAAGGCACGGGAATGGGCCCTGGAGGCCCCACTGGTCGGTCTGATCGGCGCGCTCGACGCCATCGACCGCCGCCCCGATGTCCAGCATGACCTGGCCAAAATCGACCTACCGACCCTCGTCCTGACGGGCGAGCTCAACGACCTGGT
>DATARN010000130.1:0-2691 GCA_036264135.1 Acidimicrobiales bacterium | reverse complement strand
GTCGCCCGCATCACCCCACGCTCGGCGGCAATCCGTCGGCGTCTCGGTCGAGCGAGAGGAATCGCCGAAACCGTGGATGGCTCCGTGGTCTTTGTCGGCGGTGCCGGCGGTCCCGCTGAGCGGGGATTCCGTCGCCGTGGTGTCCTCACGTGTCGGATCGTTTAGGGACCGAGCACCGGCCGCCGCGCCGAGGGTGGCCGCTGCGGGTGGGGCGGTCGCCGGTGGGGGGGTCGCCGATGGGTCGGTCGGGTCGTGGGCGGCGGTGAGGAGGTGGACGAAGGCGTCGGCGGCGTAGGCCTCGGGCGGTTCGTGGCGGCCTTCGGCCCGGGCCCGTTGAAAGTAGTGGTTGGCGAGGGTTTTGATCTGGGCGTGTGCTGCGGCGCCGGCGTCCGGGGTGAGCAGGTATTGGCCGTGGACGGCACCCCCCTCGGTCCATTCTCGCCAGTACCGGCTCTGGTGGACCCGACGGTAACGAGCCTGATCTTCTTCCTGGCTGCCGGCCGCGTTCTTGACGGCCCGGCACGCCTGTTTCAGGCTGTGGAGCGGTTGGTGACGCGCCTGGCGCAACAGGCGATCCTCGGCTGCGGGGTTGGCGGCGGCTGCTGAGACGATTTCTTTGGTTTGGGTCAGGGACAG
Source organism: Acidimicrobiales bacterium (assembly GCA_036264135.1). GTDB lineage: Bacteria > Actinomycetota > Acidimicrobiia > Acidimicrobiales > Palsa-688 > DATARN01. The sequence continues at coordinate 2,055 of DATARN010000130.1, read as the reverse complement.
CTCCCCGTGGGCGAAGGCATGTGCGGTGTCGGGCAGGGAGGTGAGTTGTTCGGCGGTGTCGAGCAGGGCAATCGACTGGCCGAGAGATTCGCCGGATTGGTCAGCCAGGAACGTGGCGGCGGATTTGTGCCCGCTGCGTCGCCACACGTTCGACTCGTCGATGCGCCTCGCCAGTTTGGCCTTTCCGGCGACGGCCAAGCGTTCGATGTGAACGAAGGTGCGCAACAGGCGGGTGGCGTCGTCGCCGGTGAGGACGCCGGCTTCTAGGTCGGCGACCGTGTCGGCAAGCAGCTTTTCCGCCTGGAAGACACCTTCGAACATATGTACGTAGCGTACAAGGCCGGTGTGACGAAAACCGCCGAGATTCACGCCATGGCAGATAATTCCCTTCGGTGATCAAGGACATCACCAGACTGGTCCTGCAGGGCGCCTCCACGGCCCAGATCGCGACCGAGCTGTTCGTGTCTGCCCACACCGTTCAGCAGCACCTCAAGAGGATCTTCGACAAGACCGGCGTGCACAGCCGCCGCGAACTCGTCGGTCGCGTGTTCTTCTCCCACTTCGAACCACGCCTGCGGGACAACGAACAACGGGTGCTGATCGACAAGCCCGTCCGGGACGGGCCCTGGAGCCCCTGAGTCGGCAGCACCACCTTGCGGACCCGTTCAGCCGAGGAGGCTACGCACTGGCCTCGCGGGCGCCTCCGGCGCCGGGGCGCTCATCGGGTGGCTGTCCATGACGATGCCAGCACGCGCCTGGCGGGAGAACATGGCGCCGACGCGTAGCACGGCCGGCGGGACGTGGTGCACGGGACCGGTGGGCCGGGCAAAGGCGGCAAGCTCGTTGAGGGTGAGGTTCTCCGGGCCGGTCACGTCGATGACGCGGCCGATGAGGTCGTCGTTCATTGCCGCCTCGGCGACGACGTCGGCGACGTCTGCGACCGAGACGAAGTTGATCGGGTTGGCGCCCCGGCCGGGTACCACGCCTTTGGCCAAGATCTCGAGCCACAGTTCGGCAAAAGCGGTGGCCCGCACGATTGTCCATAGGACACCCGAGTTTTGCAGCGCTGCTTCGGCCGCCGCCTTGGCCCGAAACAGTTCCATCGGATGGTTGGGCGCGGCGCCGACGACCGACACCAGGACCATCCGGGATCCCGATGCCTGAGTCGCCGCGATCAGGTTGCGATTGCCCATGTCGTCAACGGTGCGCGGGCTCACCCGGCCCGGGCCGGCGAAGCCGTGCACGGCCGACACGATGACATCGGCACCGGCGCACGCGCCGCCGAGGGTCTCGGGCCGGCGGACGTCCCCGACGACAACCTCGTCGGCGATGTCCGCCAAACGTGCGCACCGTCTCGGGTCGCGGGTCAGCGCCCGGACCGTCGCCCCTTGCTCGGTGAGGAGCGGGAGGAGCCGGCTCCCGAGTCGGCTGCTGGCACCAGCGACGAGCACCCTCATCGCACGACCTGCTGGCGGACGGCGTCGTCGACCGTGCCGCTAGTTGCGTCGACCGGCTCCAGGTAGAAACGGGCCCGAGTGGCGACACCGTCGCCCACGCTGAACACGACCACGCCCCGCATGCGATGTTCCGACCCGTCTCGGCGGGTGCCCTGCATCTCCCACTCTGTCCACACGTCGGCGCCGTCGACGGCCGTTGCGACGATCTCGGCCCGCAGGTCGGGCACCCCCGCGAAGATCTGCGCCCAGTTCCGGCGGACTTGGGCTTGGCCAACGAAACTTCGGGCTGGATGCACCGGGGTCTCGTTCACGTAGTCGCCGCCGAAGCAGGCCACCAGCGCATCGAGGTCGTGAGCGTTGGTCGCGGCTAGGAGCCGCCCAGCCATGGCACGGGGATCTTCCACATCGCCTCTATTCGTTCTAGTAGACAGGAACCAATGAAGAAGGTGTCACGTCTTGAGCCGTCTGTCAACCGGCGGACCTACGACGCCAGCGGACGCCGCCGCCGGGCAGCGGAATCCCGAGCCCGCATCGTCGCCGCCGCCGCTGACCGGTTCCGCCGCGATGGCTACGCCGCGACCACCGTGGCGCGGGTGGC
>DATARN010000046.1:0-3967 GCA_036264135.1 Acidimicrobiales bacterium | reverse complement strand
GTCATCGCCCTGCGGGCGTCGGCCCGACGCCCGAGCCCGGTGGCCGTGGCCGACCTGCCCGATCCGGGAGGCCGGACGGGCCCGGTGACCGGGCCGGCGGTGATCGCCGAGCCGGACTGCACGATCTGGGTCGCCGAGGGGTGGACGGCGTCGGTGGGAGGAGGCGGGGCGTGGGTGCTGACCCGATAGAAGAGAGGGAGGGGCTGGACCCGGCGGCCCTCCAGGTCCTCATCTCCCAGCTCACCGGCGTGGCCGAGGAGATGGGGGCAGTGCTCCGCCGGGCGTCCTTTTCGCCCAATATCAAGGAACGGGCCGATTGTTCGGCCGCCCTGTTCACCGCCGACGGGCAGTTGCTGGTCCAGGCGGAGCACATCCCGGTCCACCTCGGATCCATGCCCGCCTCGGTGGCGGCCGCCATCGCCGCCGGCCTGGACCTCGGCCCGGGAGATCAGGTCATTCTCAATGACCCCTTCGCCGGCGGCACCCACCTGAACGACATCACCCTCGTCGCCCCGTGCTTCGTCGCCGGCCGGATCGCCGGCTGGGCCGCCAACCGAGCGCACCACGCCGACGTCGGCGGGATGACGCCGGGGTCCATCCCGCCGGAAGCGGTCGAGATCCAGCAGGAGGGACTGCGCATCCCGCCGGTGCGGTTCGGGCCGGCGATCGTCGCCATCCTCCTGGCCAACTCAAGGACCCCGGCCGAGCGCGGCGGCGACCTCGACGCCCAGGTGGGGGCCAACGTCATCGGCGTCGAGCGACTGGCGACGATCGTGGCGTCGGGTGCCCCGCTCGACGAGGTGCTGGCCTACGGCGAGCGGCGGATGCGGGCCGCCCTCGGCGACCTGGCCGATGGGTCCTGGGAGGTGTCCGATGTTCTCGACTCGGTCGGCCCCCGGCCGGCGCAGCAGCAGCCCGTGACGATCCGCCTGCGCCTGACCAAAGCGGGCGACGGGATCACGTTCGACTTCACCGGTACGGACAGCCAGCGACCGGGCAATGTCAATGCCGTCGAGGCGGTCACGTACAGCGCGGTGGCCTTTGCGGTCCGCTCGGCGACCGACCCCACCATCCCGGCCAACGGAGGGGCGCTGCGCCCGGTGTCGGTGGTGGCGCCCGCCGGTTCGATCGTGGCCGCGGCGGCGCCGGCGGCGGTCGGGGCGGGCAACGTCGAGGTCTCCCAACGCATCGCCGACGTCTGCCTGCGGGCGCTGGCCGAGGCGGCGCCGGGCCGGGTCGGCGCCGCCGGGCAGGGGACGATGAACAACCTCATCCTGAGCGGCGACTCCGGCTGGGTGTACTACGAGACGGTCGGCGGCGGCCAGGGTGGCCGCCCCGGCGGCTTCTCCCGGCGGGGGATGAGCGGCGTGCACACCGCCATGACCAACACCAAGGACACGCCGACCGAGGCACTGGAGCGCAGCATCCCGGTCCGGGTGCTGCGGTACCGGCTGCGCGCCGGCAGCGGGGGAGCGGGTCAGGCGCCCGGCGGCGACGGGATCGAGCGGGTGATCCAGGTGCTCGAGCCGGCCCGGGCGTCGCTCGTCACCGAGCGCCGGGCCAGCCGGCCGTGGGGTCTGGCCGGCGGGCAGCCCGGGGCGGTGGGCGAGAACTGGCTGTGGCCCGGCGGGGACGAGGAGGCCCGGCGCCCCCTCCTCGACAAGGTCACCGTCGAGCTGGCGGGCGGCGACGCCATCTGCTTCCTCACGCCCGGCGGGGGTGGTTACGGAAGCGGTTGAAGGCACGTCGTGCCCGGCTGCGGCGGCCGCCCCCCCGGCCGGCGAGCGCCGGCGTCGCGCTACACTGATGTCCGGCTGCACGGTCGGTTGTTCTTCGCGCGTCCCGGTTCCCGGGAGCAACGGGGGCACCGGCACCCCTGGAGGAGAGGTTTTCTTGCCCACCATCGCGCAATTGGTCCGGACGGGCCGCGAGCACAAGTCGGATAAGTCGAAGACCCCCGCCCTGCGGGGCGCGCCCCAGCGGCGGGGCGTGTGCACCCGCGTGTACACCACCACCCCGAAGAAGCCCAACTCGGCGCTGCGCAAGGTGGCTCGGGTCCGGCTGACCACGGGCGTGGAGGTCACGGCGTACATCCCCGGCGTCGGGCACAACCTGCAGGAACACTCGATCGTCCTCGTCCGCGGCGGCCGGGTCAAGGACCTGCCGGGCGTGCGCTACAAGATCATCCGCGGCACCCTCGACACCTCCGGCGTCCGCGACCGCAAGCAGGCCCGTAGCCGCTACGGCGCCAAGAAGGACTGAACACACCATGCCCCGCAAAGGACCCGCCCCCCGTCGCGACCTCATGCCCGACCCGATCTACCGGTCGGTGCTGGTCACCCAGCTGGTCAACAAGATCCTGTCCCGCGGCAAGCGCAGCCTGTCGGAGCGGATCGTGTACCAGGCCCTCGACATCGTGAAGGAGAAGGCGGGCGCCGAGCCGGTCGCCACCTTGAAGCGGGCGGTCGAGAACACCAAGCCCCAGCTGGAGGTCAAGAGCCGCCGGGTCGGCGGCGCCACCTACCAGGTTCCCGTCGAGGTGCGCCCGCGGCGGGCCACCACCCTTTCCATCCGCTGGCTGGTCGGGTACTCCCGCCAGCGCCGGGAGAAGACCATGGCGGAGCGGCTGGCCAACGAGTTGCTCGACGCGTCAAACGGCACCGGCGCCGCCGTCAAGCGGCGTGAGGACATGCACAAGATGGCCGAATCGAACAAGGCGTTCGCCCACTACCGCTGGTAGTGCGGCACAATTAGAGAGAGGGCCCGCCGCCCCACGCAGGACCTCAGGTAAGAGCACGAGCTGGGACCTCGGCGAGAGACCACCCAAAGGGCCGCCGTACCCGCCGGCCCTGCATGAAGGTCGAGCCCATCGACCACCCACCGGGGCCAGGACGAAAGGCCCCCCACCGGGTTCGGATACCGGACCCCGAAGCCCTCGACGACATCGAGAGAAAGCCATGGCTGAGACTGCCCCCATCATCCGAGAGTTCCCCCTGGCCAGGACCCGCAACATCGGGATCATGGCCCATATCGACGCGGGCAAGACCACGACGACGGAGCGGATCCTCTACTACACGGGCAAGAACTACAAGATCGGTGAGGTCCACGAAGGCGCCGCCACCATGGACTGGATGGTCCAGGAGCAGGAGCGGGGCATCACCATCACCAGTGCCGCCACCACGTGCAAGTGGAAGGACACCTGGATCAACATCATCGACACGCCCGGCCACGTGGACTTCACCGTCGAGGTGGAGCGCAGCCTGCGGGTGCTCGACGGCGCGGTCGCGGTGTTCGACGCCGTGGCCGGCGTGGAGCCGCAGACCGAGACGGTGTGGCGCCAGGCGGACAAGTACAACGTCCCCCGGATCTGCTTCGTCAACAAGATGGACCGCATCGGCGCCGACTTCTACCGGGCCAACGACATGATCAAGGACCGGCTGGGCGCCACCACCGCGGTGGTGCAACTGCCCATCGGCTCCGAGGCCGACTTCACCGGGGTCATTGACCTCATCGGCATGAAGGCCCTGGTATGGGACGACACCACCGGCAAGGGCGAGTCCTGGTCGGTGTGCGACATCCCCGACAACCTGGCCGCCGACGCCGAGCTGTGGCACACCGCTCTCATCGACACGCTGAGCCGGTTCGACGACGACATCACCGAGAAGTTCCTGGGCGACGAGGAGATCACCGCCGAGGACCTTCGCCGCGCCCTGCGCCAGACCACCCTGGCCAGCCAGGTCGTCCCCGTGCTGTGCGGCTCGGCGTTCAAGAACAAGGGCGTCCAGCCCATGCTCGATGCCGTCGTCGACTTCCTCCCGAGCCCCCTCGACATCCCGCCCACCAAGGGCATGGACCAGAAGGGGATCGAGGAGTTGGAGCGGCTGGCCGACGACAGCGAGCCGTTCTCGGCCCTGGCCTTCAAGATCGCCACCGACCCCCACAAGGGCAAGCTGACCTACGTCCGGGT
>DATARN010000043.1:0-2962 GCA_036264135.1 Acidimicrobiales bacterium | reverse complement strand
GTAGGTCTCGGCGGCCGGGAATCGGTCAGCGAAGGTTATAGCGAATGCGTTAAGCGCCGGCTTCCAGCGCATGGTCCATCGTTGTCTGCCGACGCCCGTCGGGTCAAGGGATCGGGTCACCAGATACAGGCATTTCATGGCTCTACGCGATTAAGCGTGGTTTGAGGTCTCGGATTCTGTGTGCGGGTTGATAATGCCATATGACCCCGCAGCGCAGGATGAGCCGGAGGCGGTAGTTGTCGAAATTCCGGAATCCGTGGCCGATGCGGCGCACCTTTTCGATCAGCAGATTGACGGCTTCGGTGGGGCCGTTGGAGGCGCCGGTGGCGTGGTAGGCCAGGATCTCGTGGTGCCAGGAGCGCACGGTGCGGGCGAGGGTGCGCAGCTCGGGGACGTCGCGCTCATCGCAGTGACGGTAGAAGCGGTTGAGGGCTCGGCTGGCGGCTTGTTTGTTGGCGGCGGCGTAGACCTTGCGGAACAGTTGCACGGCCAGCCAGGCGGCGGCCACGTCGCCGTCGGGGTCGCCCGCCTCGAGGCCGGCGATGAGCCGCTGCCAGCCCCGGTCGTCGAGTCGCTCGGCGCCGACCAGGGCGATACGCCGAATCCGATACAGCGGGTCGCCGACGCGGCCGCGATGGCCCAGGGTGTCGTTTTGGACCCGGCGGCGGACCTTGTCCAACGCCCGGTTGGCCAGGGCCACGGCGTGAAAATGGTCCATGACCACGGTGGCGTTGGGCAGGTTGGCCACCAGGGCGGTGTTGTAGCCCCGGAAGGCGTCCAGGGCGGCCACCGAGATCGACTCTCGCCACTGGCCGTCTCGTTCCACCAGCCATTTTCCTGCTGCCGCCCCCGAGCGGCCCAAGACGACATCAAGGAGCCGGGCCCGGTCCAGGTCGACGAATCCGGTCACCGAAACGGTGCGCCGGCCGGGGCGGGCGTGGAGGAACGTGGTCTCGTCCACGCCCAGAGCGGTGACGCCGGCCAGGCGGGCGGCGTCGTCGACCAGCGGCGTGCCGTAGTGGCGCACCGCCGCCATGGCCGCCGCCCAGGACACCCCGAACTCGCGGGCCAGCGCGGCCACCGAGTCCTCCTCGGCGCCCACCCGCCGACACATCTCGGCCCGGGCCCGCTCGGTCAGCACCGCCCTCGGGGCGATCGCCCCGCTGGTCTCGGACCAGGTTTTGCGCTCGCAGTCAGGATCAATGCAGCGCCAGATCCGCTTGGACCACAACAACACCACCGGCCGCCCCGCCACCGGCAGGTCCCGCACCGCCACCCGCCGCCGGCCGTGGCTCTGCGCCATCACCCCGCACGCCGGGCAGCCCGTCGAGGCCGCGTCGGTCTCCACGTAGATCACCCACTCGCCGTCCACCAGCTCCTGGACGCCGGCCACGAACCCCGCCATCCCCAACAGACGCGTTGCTCCGTCACTAGCCTGAAACACGGTCAAGGGCCTCCTTCTGTAGACATCGACAATCCGCAGAATGCCGAGGCCCTTGACCTCACTGGTGGATGCCTATGGAGCCGGCAGCCGCCCTACTCCGCCCCACGCTTCAACGCGAAGAGCCCATTTCATGGCGGCCTGTTCGGTCGGAAAGTGACCCCGGGCCCGGACGGCCCGGCGGTAGCGGGCGTTGAGCGATTCGATGGCATTAGTCGAGCAGATCACCTGGCGGATCTCGACGTCGTAGTCCAAGAATGGGATGAACTCCTCCCAGGCGTTCTCCCACAGGCGGATCAGCGCCGGGTAGCGCTGCGCCCACTTGGCGGCCAGCTCGTCGAGCGCCGCCTTGGCCGAGTCGGCATTGATAGCGGTGTAGATCGCCTTGAGGTCCCGTTTGAGCTCGTCCCAGTACTTGCGGGACGTGAGCCGAAAACTGTTACGGATCAGATGGATGATGCAGGTCTGCACGATGGCCCGAGGCCAAACGTTGCCGACCACCTCGGGCAGTCCCTTGAGTCCGTCGCAGACCACGAAGAAGCTGTCCTTGACACCCCGGTTACGTAAATCGGTGAGCACCGCCATCCAGAACTTGGCGCCCTCCCCGCCGGTGCCCGCCCACAAGCCCAGAATGTCCTTGTCGCCGTCGAGAGTGACCCCGATAGCAGCGTAGATGGGCCGGTTGGCGACCTGGCCGTCGCGGATCTTGACCACCACGGCGTCGATGAAGACCGCCCCGTAGACCTCGTCGAGGGGTCGGGCTTGCCAGCCGCCCATCTCCTCGACCACCCGGTCGGTGATCCTCGAAATGGTCTCTTTGGACACCGACGCCCCGTAGATCTCCGCGAAATGCGCCGAGATCTCCCCGGTGGTCAGGCCCTTGGCGTACAGGGACAGGACGATCACGTCGACCTCGCCGAGGCGGCGCTGACGTTTCCTGACGATCTGCGGCTCGAAAGTCCCCGCCCGATCCCGGGGCACGTCGATCTCCACCGGGCCGGTGTTCGCCGGAAGGACCGTCTTGAACCGGGTGCCGTTGCGGATGTTCTCCGCCCCGATCCCGGCCGGGTCATGCTTCTCGTAGCCGAGATGCTCGGTCATCTCCTCGCGCAGGGCCGTCTCGATCACCGACTTCGTGAGCTGTTTGAGCAGCCCGTCGGGACCGGTCAGTGACAAGCCCTGCTCCTTGGCCATCCGGACCAACTCGGCGGCGGCCTGCTGCTCGGCCGTCACCTCCGTCGGCTTCTTCTTGGCCACATCGTCCAGTGTTGCAGTCACGGTTTGCACCCTTCCTCGCCGAGCGGTCAGCTCAGCGTTTCAGGCCACAAACACCGTTAGGTGGACACTCCCGGCGTTTCGGGGCAGTCCGGGTCTTGACTCGGGTCTGTAACAACAACGGTGTAACTACCTCTGGCAGGCTGGGCTGATGGCCAGCCGGAAAGGATAGGTAGTGACCGACACGATTGAGGTTATGAGGAGCCCGAGCGGCGGTGGTGGACCCGAGCCGGGGGCGCCGTCGTT
>DATARN010000027.1:0-2697 GCA_036264135.1 Acidimicrobiales bacterium | reverse complement strand
TCCCCAAGGCCTCGCTTGGTCGGGCGGGACTCCAGCTTGGTCAGGTTCAGGTTGCGAGCGGAGAACTGGCCGAGGATCCCGTGCAGGCTGCCCGGCTTGTCGTCGTACTGGAAGCACACGATGCTGGTCTTGTCGTGCCCGGTGGCGGCGGGGATCCCGTGCTCGGGGCGGGCGACGAGCACGAAACGGGTGGCGTTGTCGTCATGGTCCTCGATGTCGCTGGCCAGCACCTCCAGCCCGTACAGCGACGCCGCCAGGCGGGTGCCGATGGCGGCGGTCGCCGCCGGCCGCTCCTCGCCGACGAGGCGCACCCCTTCGGCCGTGGACGCCGCGGCCACCTCTTCCACGCCGGGGATGTTGTCCCGCAGCCAGCGCCGGCACTGGGCGGTGGCATGGGGAAACGACACCACCCGCTTGATGTCCTCCAGGGCGCTCCCGGGAGCACCGAGCAGGTTCTGCTGGATGACGAGGACCACCTCCCGGACGATCAGTAGGTCCTGGTCGAAGACCAGGGCGTCGAGGTTGGTGTTCACCGTCCCCTCGATGGAGTTCTCGATGGCCAGGAACCCGAGGTCGGTGCGCCCGCTGGCCACCGCCGCCACCACGTCGGGGAAGGTGGCGAGCGGGATGACCTCGGCGGCGGCCAGGTCAGGCTCCGACAGCAGCGCCTCCTCGGTGAAGGTGCCGGGGGGCCCGAGGAAGCCGATCCTCGGACGCGGGGAGGCGGAATCACTCATGCTGCGGGCAGGATAGGGCGGTCATGGACGAGGCCGCCCTTCGGATCCTGCTCGACGAGGTCCGCTCCGGGGCCTGCAGTCCCGACGACGCCGTGCGGACGCTGCGCCGCCTGCCCTTCGCCGACTTGGGCTATGCCCGGGTCGACCATCACCGCTCGCTTCGCCAGGGTCTCCCCGAGGCGGTCTACGGGCGGGGGAAAAGTTCGGCGCAGTGTGCGGGAATCGTCTCTGAGCTCCTGTCGGTGGCCGAGGGCGGCCCGGTGGTGCTCACCGTCGTCAACGACGACCAGGCGGACGCCGCGCTGGCCGCCAACCCCGGCGGCATTCATACCGGCTCCACGGTTGTGTGGCGCCCCGCGCCGCCCCGGTCGGAGTATGTCGTCATCGTGACCGCGGGCACCGCCGACCTGCCCGTTGCCGAGCAGTGCGAGACGGTCCTCGGGGCCTTCGGCTTCAAGGCGGCCCTCATCCCTGACTGCGGCGTGGCCGGCCTCCACCGGTTGGTGGACGCGCTGGACGATCTGGCCCGGGCCGACGCCGTGGTCGTCGTTGCCGGTATGGAGGGGGCGCTGGCCAGCGTGGTCGGTGGCCTGACGGGCGCACCGCTCATCGCCGTGCCGACCAGCGTCGGCTACGGCGCCGGCCTGGAGGGCGTCACTGCCCTGCTGGCCATGCTGGCCAGTTGCGCCGCCGGGCTGGTCGTCGTCGGGATCGACAACGGCTTCGGCGCCGCCTGCGCGGTGGCCCGAATCCTTGGTCCCGCTGGCGGCGGCGCTGCCGGCGCCGGCCCCGCGGGCGGCGGTGCTGCCGGCGCCGGCACGAGGAACCCGGCGTGACCCGTATCGCCTGGTGGCACTGCTTCGCCGGTATCGCCGGCGACATGGCGTTGGCCAGCCTGGTCGACGCCGGCGCCGACCTCGACGCGATCGTCGACGTCCTGCGGGGCCTCCCCGTCGAGGGCTGGCACATCAGCGCCGAACCCGTCCTGCGGGGCGGGGTGGCGGCCACCCACGTCCAGGTCGACGCCGCCGAGACGGCGGTCGTCCGCACCCACGCCCACATCGCCGGCCTGGTCACCGAGGCCCGCCTCCCCGAGCGGGTCCGCCAGCGGGCGCTGGCCGTCTTCGCCGCCCTGGCCGAGGTGGAGGGCCGCCTCCACCGGCGGCCGCCCGCCCAGGTGCATTTCCACGAACTGGGCGGCATCGACGCCATCGTCGACATCGTGGGCACCTGCACCGCCCTCGAGGTGCTCGGCATCGACGAGATCTACGCCAGCCCGGTGGCCACGGGCACCGGAATGACCCGCTCCAGCCATGGCGCCCTGCCCAACCCGGCGCCGGCGGTCGTGGAGCTCCTGCACGGGGCGCCCACCTACGGGCGCGACCTGCAGGTAGAACTGACCACCCCGACGGGCGCCGCCCTGCTCGCCGCCCTGGCTGTCGGCTGGGGGCCCATGCCCCCCATGCGGGTCGAGGTGAGCGGCTTCGGCGCCGGCTCGCGCGACATCGACGGCCTGCCCAACGCCACCCAGGTGATCATCGGCCGGGCCACCCTGGCCGAGGGGGCGGCGGGCGACTCCCTCGTGGCGAGTGGCCACCCGTCGGTCCTGCTTGAGGCCAACCTCGACGACGCCACCGGCGAGGTCCTGGCCCATACCGTCACCGAACTGCTCGCCGCCGGCGCCCACGACGCCTGGATCACGCCGATGATCATGAAGAAGGGTCGCCCCGCCCACACGGTGAGCGCCCTGTGCGACCCGGCGCTGGCCGACCAGGTGGCGCAGGTCCTGATGGCCGAGACCGGCACCCTCGGGGTCCGGGGCCAGAACCTCACCCGCTGGGTGGCCCGCCGGCAGTTGGAGGAGGTCGAGGTCGAGGGTTTCCCCGTGCGGGTCAAGGTCAGCCCGGGCCGGGTCAAGGCGGAGTACGACGATGTCGCCCGGGTGGCCCGGCGGGTCGGA
>DATARN010000178.1:0-3031 GCA_036264135.1 Acidimicrobiales bacterium | reverse complement strand
CGCGCCCTCGAGAAAGACATCCGGGAGTGGACGGCCACCTGGAACGAAAACCCCCGCCCCTATGTGTGGCACAAGACCGCCGACCAGATCCTCGAGTCCCTCGCCCGATATTGCGAACGAATCTCCAACTCAGCACACTAGGTTCGTTCGCCCTATCCTGCGTCCGCCGTCATACTCTTCCCGTGCCGCTCGGTCAAGGATCGTGGTCATTTCAGATCGTTCAAATTGGGTTGCGCTGCCAGGTGATCCCCCCCGTCGTTGATTCACGCTCGGCCGCCGATCGGGTGAAGACCGACAAGCGCGATTGCCGGAAGCTGGCCCGGTTGTATCGGGCCGAGAACCTGACCGCAATCAGGGTGACGTCACGCCAGGAGGAGGCGATCCGGGATTTGCGCCCGCGCCGACATGTTCGAAGACGTGGGCAGGGCCCTCCAGCCAGGCCACACTACGGTACGCGCCCAGCCGGCTCACCGTCTCCGCGGGTCACGGTCATACCGGACCCCCAGATCGGCCTCCGGGGTGTCCCGCCCAGAGCCTCCATGACCGAGCGGTAGTGGGCGAAGGTGGCAGCCATGGCCGGGTCATCGAAGCGTCGGGCGGTGGTGATGCTTGACCATCCAGGCCGAACCGTCCCGCCACACCTCGCTGTGACGCAACAGGAACGCCCCCAGACGCTTGCGGGGCCACCAAGACCACCATAGGTCTGCATATCCACGCCGAGCGCGATCACGGCTCCTACCCGATCGGCACGAAAGTCAGCGACGCCGAGATGGCCCCGTGAACCTGCGGCCAGCTGCACACTTCCTGGTAGCTGGGGTTGGGGGTGAACGAGGCCGCGGAGAAAAAGGGCCGGCGATTTCGCGCACGGGTGTGGGTATGGAGCGTGGGCCGTAGCACTGGCCCGTAGGGCTGACCTCCGGTCGGTTCGGCGAGTCGTAGAGGACCATTGCTGGCTACCCAGGATTGACCCAGGATTTGCGCGGCCGTGGCCACAAACGGCAACCGCTGGCAGCCAACGGCAAGGCCCATCGGCGGCGAAGTACCTGGTCAGGGGCACCGACGGCCAGTGGCGACTACCACTGGCAAACCGTGGCGAAGGACCGGAGACTCATTAGCAGTGAGTCCGATTCGGCCGCTCTCGCACCTCTCCTTGGGGCCCCAGTGTAGACGAGTGTCTCCGGCTTTTACGCCGCCCCCGAAACGCGGAGGAACTCTTCGTCGCGCCGGCCGGTGAGGGTCACTTATGCGGTGCGGCGTCGGCGGACGAGCAGCACCGCGAGCAGCACCAGCCCGCCGACGGCGAGGCCACCAAAAACCGCCGCCACGACGGGCAGGACGGTGTTCCTGGTCGCGGGTAGCGCGGCGAACTGCACCGCGGCGCCGAAGTCGTCCTGGGTCTGCGTGTCCTCCGTGGACAGCCGGGTGTCCGCCCAGCCGACGACGGCGTACTGGTTGGCCGACGCCACGCCGGGCGGCTGGCGAAGGTCGGAGTTGTAACTGACGCCGCGGTTGAAGTCGACCGGCCGGTCGCTGACCAGCACGTTGGGCGCCCAGGTGGCGCCACCGTCGGTCGAGTAGCTGTACCGAACGTTGAAGTGGAAGTCGCTCGTTCCCCGGTTGTCCTGCCAGGCGGCGTCGATCCGGCCGTTGGGCGCGACGTTGAGCTGGGGGTAGAAGCTGTCGAACTGCATCGCCGGATCGTCGTCGTTGATGGCAATGGGGTCGGTCCACGTCTGGCCGCCATCAGTCGACCGCTGGACCACGATCTGCGCCGGTCCGGAGCTGGAGGAGGCGCCCGCCGTCGCCTGGTAGGCCACCACTAACGTACCGGTCGGGCCGCCGTTCGGGGTCCACACCATGCCGGTCTGGCTGCCGGAGCCGCGGAAGTGGGGCGGCCCGAGCTTGGCGACGGTCCAGGTCTTGCCCTGGTCGGTGGAGCGAGCCACGAGCTGCGGCATGAGGAACGCGAAGCTGGCGCCGAAGTTGCCCCCGAGGTCGGGGAACGTGTCGAAGTTGGTCTCGGCTCCCGATACCGCCAGCACCACGCCGTTGTGGGCCAGGAGCAGGGGGGCGCCGAAGAAGCCCTCCAGCCTGACGGGGTAGTCCTTGCCGTTGACGCGCTGCATCACGTTGGAGGACGTGCTGACGTCGACCGAAGGAGCGAATGTCGCCCCGCCGTCGGTCGAGACGGCGACGACCACCGGTCCGTTGTTGAGCGGCGAGTTCATGTCCAGCTTGGTGAAGTGCTGGTTGTAGCCGACATAGACCACGTCGGTCGGTCCCGAGGAGTCGACGGTGATGGCGGCGCCGTAGTCGGCCGCCGCCGGCTCGGGCTTGCCCCGGTTGTTTTCGACGAGGGTGGTCGTCCACGTGTCGCCCAGGTCGGTGGACCTGGCCAGGAACTCGCTGACGCGGCCCACGTCGAAGCCGCCCTCACCGGGGCCGTAGGCCTCAGCGGCGTAGTACAGCGTGCCGTTGCGACCCCAGGCGATGGCGCCGGCGGCCAGCCCGGCGCTGTTGTCCATGCAGAACGGGTAGCCCTTCGGAGCCGGCGGCGAGAGAGATAGATGCCACGTCTTGGCCCCGTCGGTCGAGCGGACGAGCTGGCACACCCGTGTCCGCAGATCGGCGGTCGCGGCCACGCCCACCCGTGGGTTGCGGGGATCGGCCAGCATCGAGGTCGGCCCGGCGAAGGCCCGGACGGGATTGGCCACGTCCTTGGTCATCTGGAACGCGGCGGTGAGCCGGCTCGACCTCGCCGACTGGGGGCGGAACGTCGCCTGCTTGAACGCCGCCTGGTCACCGACCGCCGTCCCGGCGGAGGCCAGCCCGAGGGCCAGCGCCAAGACGAGGGCTCCAGCAAAGGCCCGGTGCGTGCGGCCGATCATGGCTTGGACGCCGCCGGCCGGGGCGAGCCGAAACCGGAGCCCAGCCAGCTCCACACGCCGACAACCGCCGCGCTCAACCCTGCGACGAGCACGGCCAGCAGCACCAGACCGGCCAGGCCGGGTCCGTGGTCTACCGCCAGGGC
>DATARN010000198.1:0-12838 GCA_036264135.1 Acidimicrobiales bacterium | reverse complement strand
CCCTTGCCGCCACGCTGAACGGTCGGTAACGTCAGCCTCCCGTGGACCGCACCCGAGTGCGCGGCCCGGCGGACGGAAGAAGCTGATCGTGTCACTACGTCGTCATTCGGCTCTCGCCGCGGCTCTCGCCGTCGCCTGGTTGGCCACCGCGGTGATCGCCGCCGCGTCGGCGGCGCCGGCGGGGGCGCTGGCGGCCAAGCCGCCGGTCGCCACCACGACCGTACCGGCGACGACCACCACGCTGCCGGTGCCGACGCTGCCCAGTCACGGCCCGGGACCGAACCCGCAGCCCGGGGCCACCTCCACCACGACTCCGGCGCCCACCACGACGGTGGCGCCCCAGGTCATCGACGCCCTCGTCCGCTCGGTGCAGAACGACCTGGCGCAGCTGGACGCCATCGCCGGCTATGACCAGGACAAGGGGATCGTCTCGGTGAACCAGCTCAACGCCAACGCCCTCGACAGCGACGTCGACCACGCCACCCAGACCGAGGCCGAGGCGGCGGCGCTGGTGTCGTCGACCGGCGCCGCACTGGCCAACGCCGAGCACCGGTTGGCCGAGGTGGCGGTGGCGTTGTATGTGCGCTCCGACGTCGACAGCACGCCCGGGGCCGACCCGACGGGGAACGCCACCATCAACCGGGGGGTGGTTCTCGGCATCCTGATCACTCACGGCCGCGACGAGGTGGCCACGGACAAGCGCCAATTGGCGGACGCCAAGTCGATCCTGACGTCGGCCCGGCAACGGTTGGCCGCGGCCCAGGCGGCCCGGGATGCGGCCCACGCCACCTTGAGCAAGAGCGCGGTGGCGCTGGCCAACGCCAAGCTGGCCGCCGCCGGGCGGGCGGTCAAGGCGACGACCGGGACCCCCCTGCCGACCATCATGGGGCCGCCCGCCCTGAGCGTCGATGAGTTGGCCGGCTGGTACGCCAGCACCGGCTACCGGGCCAACACCACCGTCCCGCTGGCCACGCTGGCCGCCTTCTTTCTCAGCACCGGCAAGGCGGCGGGGCTGCGCAGCGACATCGCCTTCGCCCAATCCATCGTGGAAACGGGGTACTTCACGTTCCCCGCCGGCGGTCAGGTGGCGGGCGGCGACAACAACTTCGCCGGGATCGGGGCGTGCGACAGCTGTGCCCACGGGTGGCGGTTCCCCAACGCCCAGACCGGCGTGGCGGCCCAGATCCAACTGCTGGCGGCCTACGCCAGCCCGAAGAAGATCCCGACGCCGCTGGTCGGCCGGGTCGGCGTCGCCGGGTGCTGCCCGACGTGGCTGGCCCTGAGCGGAGTGTGGGCCACGGCGAGGAACTACGGGTACGCCATTCTCTCCATCTACAAGGAGATCCTCGACTGGGCCATCCCGCAGCGCCTCGCCGTAGCCGGGCTGTGACCGGGCCGGCGTAAACCTCAGCCCTCGCTACCAGCTGGCAGCGAGGGCCTTGGCGAGCCGGATCAGGTTTGCCGCATGGTCGGCCGTGAGGGCCTTGCCGGACTGGGCCGACACCTGGTTCTGGAAGTTCACCAAGTTGACGTTGGCGCCGGTCTTGTCGCCACGGGCGGCGGCCGCCGCGGCTGCCGTCAACTTGGCGCAGAAGGCGTCGGCCAGACCCTGGTTAGCCACGTAGCTGCGTGTGAGGGCGCACAGCGAGTCCGGGGTGGCCGCCACGGTGAACGAGGTGCTGGAGGTGGCCGTGTTGCCGGCCTTGTCGGTGGCCGAGGCGTTGAAGGTGTTGACGCCAAGGGCGAAGGACGAAGCCGGGCCCGAGATGTTCGGGCAGTTCGCCGTGGCGACGCCCGAGCCGGTGTCGGTAGCCGAGCACGTGATGTTCACCATGTCGGTGATCCCATAGGTGCCGTTGTTGCCGGACCAGGTGATCGTTGGCGGGGTGGTGTCCCGCACGGTCACCTTGAACGACCCGTTGGCCGAGTTCCCATGGGCGTCGGTCGCCGTGCAGTTCACGGTCGTCGTCCCGAAGGGGAAGGTGGCGCCCGATGCCGGCGAACAACTCGCCGCCATGGTGCCGTCAACCAGGTCGGTGGCCGAGGCGTTGTAGGACACCGCGGCACCCCCGGGGCTGGTGGCTTCGACGGTCACGTCGCTCGGCAGGTGCAGCTGCGGCGGCGTGGTGTCCTGCACCGTGACGGGCAGGTTCGTCGTGCCGGTGTTGCCGTGGGCGTCGGTGGCCGAGCACGAGACGATGGTGGTCCCCAACCCGAACGCGCTCCCCGAGCCCGGGGTGCAGGTGACGGGAACGGTCCCGTCAACCACGTCGGTGGCGGTGACGGTGAACGACACGTGGGCGCCACCGGGCCCCGTGGCCTCGGCCGTGACACCGGCCGGGCCACTCAGCGCCGGCGGGGTGGTGTCGACGACGTGCACGACGAAGCTGCCTGAGGCCTTGTTGCCGTGGGCATCGGTGGCCGAGCAGTTGACCGTCGTGTCGCCCAGCGGGAAGGTGGCGCCCGAGGCGGGAGCGCACGTCGCCGACACGGATCCGTCGACGACGTCGGTGGCCGTCACCTGGAAGCTGGCCGCGGCGCCGGAGGGACCGGTCGCTTCGACCGTCATGTCGGCCGGGACTGCGACGTGCGGCGGGGTGGTGTCGACGACGTGGACGACGAAGCTGCCTGAGGCCTTGTTGCCGTGGGCATCGGTGACCGTGCAGTGCACCGTGGTGTCGCCGAGGGCGAACTGGCTGCCCGATGCAGTGTCACACGACGGGGTGAGGGTGCCGTCGACCAGGTCAGTCGCACTGGCCTGGTAGGAGACCACGGCGCCCGCAGGTCCGCTCGCCTCGACCGTGGTGTCCCCGGGCAGGCTGAGTGCCGGCGGGGTGGTGTCGACGACGTGGACCACAAACGTGGCGCCGGCCGTGTTGCCGGCGGCGTCAGCGGCTGAGCACGACACCGTGGTGTCGCCCAGGGGGAACGTCGACCCCGAAGCTGGGGTGCAGGTGACGTTCACCGCTCCGTCGACCGCGTCGGCCGCGGTCGCCGTATAAGTGACCGTGGCGCCGCTCGGACCGGTGGCCTCGACGGTCTGGTCGCCCGGCGTGGTGATCACCGGCGCCGTCGTGTCCTCGACGGTGACGGTGAACATGCCCGAGGAGAGGTTGCCCCGGGTGTCAGTGGACGAGCACGAAACGGTGGTGCCGCCCAGGGCGAACGTCGAGCCGGAAGGGGGCGTGCAGGTCACCGGCCGGGGCCCGTCCACCGCGTCGATGGCGGTGGGCGAGAAGGCAACGGTGGCCCCGTTGGCGTTTTGGGCCTCGACCTTCAGGTTGGTAAGGCCGCTGATCACCGGTCCCGTGGTGTCCTGCACGGTCACGTTGAAGCCGGCCGTGCCGGTGTTGCCCGATGAGTCGGTGGCGCTGCAGCTCACCGGGGTGGTCCCGAGCGTGAACGTCGAGCCCGACGCCGGGGTGCAGGTCGGTGTAAGGGTGCCATCGACGTTGTCTTGGGCGGTGGCATTGAAGGTGACCGCCGCGCCCGATGCCGAGGTGGCTTCGACCGTCATGTCCTTGGGCACGCTGACCACGGGTGGGACGTTGTCACCGACCTTGATGATCACCGAGCGTTGGGTTGCCTGTAACCCAAAGGGGTCCTGGGCGGTGAGGGTGACGATGGTGGTCCCCGGGGTGGTCGGGGTCCAGCTGAAGTGACCAGCGGCCGGGTTGGCCGGGGTCGTCGTGAAGGTTGACGACGCCGGGGCGCCGAGCAACCCCAGGGTCACGTTGTCGCCGGCGTCGGGGTCGGCGGCGGCGGTGTCGAAGGTGACCGCGATGTTGGGCAGCGCGTTGATCACCGTGCCGTCGGCCGGCGTCGGATCGACGAAGGCCGGAGGCCGGTCTGGGCTGGCGGTGTCGGTGACCCGCAGGAAGAAGTCAACGGCCACGGTGGATTTGGCTCCTGTGGCGAGGACGTCGGTGATGATGACCTGGGTCGAGAAGTACGAGGCGCCTGAGGGGTTCAGGCTGGCACCCGTCGTGTTCCACCGGTACAGACCGGTCGTCGGGTTCACGGTGGCGCCCGACGGCTGGACGAACGGCCCGGTACTGCCTGAGGCCTGGATGCTGCTGGCGAACGCCCACGACAGCGTGCCGCCGTCGGCATCCGCAGCGGGCAGAAAGAACTGGCACAGGGCGCTCACCGGGCAGTCGACGATGGGCGACACCGCGCTGTCGGGGCTCCGGGTTACCCCCGACGCCAGTGACACTTGGGTCTCGACCCGAAAACCCTTATCCGGGTTGTTCCGGTGTTGCGGCGCGCTGAGCCGGCAGCAGTTCTCGAACGACGCCAGGAACGAGCTGGCCGTCCCGGCGTAGGTGTGGGCGACGGAGGCCTCGACCGTGATGGTGTCGTTGACGGCGTCGACGGTTTCCACCGTGGCGTTCACGGTGGCGGACTGAGTGCCGTCGCCGTAGACGATCGGTGCACCGACATTGACGACCTGCCCGACGCCCGGCCCGGGAGCGGGGTAGGGACCGGCGAAGGGACCGGGTCCTGGGCCCGAGGTGGCGAAGTAGCTCCGCCGGAACGTGCCGGAGTACTCGAAGGTGACCGTCCGGGTCGTGCTGTCGGCTCGGCTCCAGCTGAGCTGGGCCGCTCGGAAGTGGCTGGCCGCCGCGGGCGGTGCCGTGGCTACCGCGATAGCCACGGTCACCAGGCTGCATGAAAGCAACCCGGCCGACAGGACGGCCGCCAGCTTCCGGAAGTGGAAGCGCGGCCTGGTAGAAACCACACGCGTACGGATTGACACGAAACCCACCCCTCAGGCGACCCCTGGATGCCGAACACCCTCGCCCCGAGGTGCGCGACCGGCTCCCACCGGAGCCACAGTGGACATTCAATCTGAGGCCTGCTGAAGCTGTCCAGCACCCTTATACGAAAGGATGGCCGGGGTCACGGGTCGGCGTGAACTTGGTGCGACGGGCGGGCCAACGGCGGGTTTCATTTCCGCGGTCGCGCTGTCGACCAATCGGAGGTGGAGTACCGTCCCGATCCAGTCAAAATGGCATCACGAGCGAGAACGTTGGTCGGGGTTGTCGCCCTGTTGTGCGCCTGGTCGGTGACGGTCGGTTCCACCGGGGGCGCATTCGCCGACCCCGGCGGCACGACCACCACCAGTTCGAAGGTGGCGTCGACCGCCGTCACCAGCCCGGTCACCACCGCCCCGCCCACCACCGCCGCCCCCCCGACGACCACCACCACGGCGCCGACGTCCACGTCGACCTCGTCGACGTCGACATCGTCCACGTCCTCGACCACCCCGGCGGCGACGACCACCACCCTCGACCCCCGCCAGCTGGCGAACCTCTTGCAGGGCTTGAACGCCGACATCGCCCAGGCCCAGGCGATCAGCGACTTCCAGGCGGCGAAGGCGGCGGCCGCCCAGGCGACGGCCGGTCAACCGCTCCCCGCCTCAGCCGATCCCGTGCTGGTCTCGGCGGCGGCGGCGCAACTGCGGGCGACTGCCGCCCAGGCGGAGGCCAGGCAGCGCTTCGCCGACGCCCGCCGCCAGATCGGGAAGGTGGCAATGGCGCTCTACGTCGGCCTGCCCCCGTCGGCGCCTAACGTGCCCGCGGCGGGCGTGCCCGACCGGTCGGTGTTTCTCGCCGACATCCTCAAGGGCGAGCAGCAGCAGGCGAAGGCGGCGAGCACGGCCTTGGCCGAGGCCACCGCCGCCATCAACCTCAGCCGAAGCCAAGCCGACCAACTGGTCCAGGCCCGCACCGTTGAGCTGCAGGTCCTGGCGTTGCAGGCCCAGGGCGACGCCCAGCGGAAGGCGGCGCAGGCGGCGGCCGCGGCGGCGAAGGCTGCCGCCGCCACGGCGAGTTCGGTGACCGCCACGACTGCGGTGCGTGCGGCCCAGATCACGCCGGCAGGAAGCCTGCTTGACCAGGAGTCGCCGAGCGTCCTCGGCCCGTCGCTCCTGACCGCGGGCGAACTGGCCGAGTGGTACCGGTCAACCGGGCGCCAGCCCCACCTAACGGTCGCCCTCGAAGATCTGGCGGCGAGCTACGTCGCGGTGGGCGCCAACGCCGGGGTGCGGGCGGATGTCGCCTTTGCCCAGTCGATGGTCGAGACGGGCTATTTCGATTTCCCGGCGTTCGGCCAAGTGGCGGTGGCCGACAACAACTTCGCCGGGATCGGCGCGTGCGACTCGTGTGCCACCGGCTTCCATTTTCCCGACGCCGTCACCGGGGTCCAAGCCCAGATGCAGCTGCTGCACGCCTACGCCACCACCGCCCAACCGGTGCCCGGCCCCCTCCCCGGCCCGTTCTCGGTCTCGGGCTGCTGCCCGACCTGGTTGCAGCTCACCGGCGTCTGGGCGACGTCCGGCACCTACGGCGTCGCCATCTTGAAGGTGTACCGGACGATGGTGGAGTGGGCCGTCGCCCAGCGCCGCGCCGCCGCCCGGCTGTAGGCCACCGGCCGACAGCACCGGGTTTGGCGGCCCGCGCCCCGCGGTAGGTGTGCTGGCGGCGCGCCGCCAGGGGGAGGGAACATGCGCAGACTCGGCACGTTGATGGCAATGGCAGTGGTCGCCTCGCTGATCGGGGTGACGGCACCAGGATCGACCGCCCAGGCGGGTGCCGCCCCGCTGACCACGCCGGCGTTGGGGCCGAACGTCTATATCTTCAGTCCCTCCACCCCGCAGAGCCAGATCCAGGCCACGGTGGACTCGATCGCCGCCCAGCAGGTGTCCAACGAGTTCGGCCCGCAGCGCTACGCCCTGCTGTTCGAGCCGGGCACCTACGGTTCCGCCGCCCAGCCGCTGAACTTTCGGGTCGGCTACTACACCGAGGTGGCGGGGCTCGGGATCTCGCCGACGGACGTGACCATCAACGGGTCGATCGACGTCTACAACCAGTGCGCCTCCCAGAATTCGTGTGTCGCCCTCAACAACTTCTGGCGCTCCCTGTCGAACCTCACCATCAACGTCACCACGCCCAACGCCGGCTGCTACTCCGGCGAGTTCTGGGCCGTCTCGCAGGCGGCGCCGATGCGTCGGGTCAATGTCCTCGGCAACACCACCCTGATGGACTACTGCACCGCACCGTCGTACGCCAGCGGCGGGTTCATCGCCGACTCGGCGTTTTCCGGTGGCAGCGTGATCAACGGCTCGCAGCAGCAGTTCGTGGTCCGTAACAGCAGCATCGACCACTGGACCAACGGGGTCTGGAACCAGGTCTTCTCCGGGGATATCGGCGCCCCGCCCCAATGCTTCCCCGCCCAGCCGGCGTGCGGCGGCCCCTACACCACCCTTCCGGCCAGCCCGGTGACGGAGGAAAAGCCCTTCATCTTCACCGACGCCGCCGGCGCCTTCAACGTCTTCGTTCCCGCCGTGCAACACAATTCGGTGGGTCCCTCGTGGAACTCGACCGGCGGCACGCCGGGGAGGTCAGTCCCCCTCAGCCAGTTCTTCATCGCCGACCCGGCGACGTCGGTGGCGGCCATCAACGCCGCGCTGGCGCGGGGCGAGGACCTGCTGTTGACACCGGGCGTCTACAACCTCGACCGCACCATCGAGGTCCGCCGTCCGGACACGGTCGTGCTGGGGATCGGCTTTCCCACCCTCGTGCCCCAGAACGGCCAGGTGACGATGAGCGTCGCCAACGTGGCCGGGGTCCGCCTGGCCGGGATGATCTTTGACGCCGGGCCGGTCAACTCCCCCGTGCTGCTCCAAGTGGGACGCTGCCCCGGCTCGCCGCAAGCCGCCGGCACGGGCGGCCCGTGCGCGGTCGGCGGCGCCGCCCGACGTTCCGACCCGGCCGATCCGACGGCCATCGAGGACGTGTTCTTCCGCATCGGCGGGGCCACGCCCGGACGGGCGACGGACAGCCTGGTGGTCGACAGCTCGAACGTGATCCTCGACGACGTCTGGGCGTGGCGGGCTGACCACGGCAACGGGGTGGGCTGGACCAGCAACACCGCCGACACCGGCGTGGTGGTCAACGGCGACAACGTCACGGCCTACGGACTCTTCGTCGAGCACTACCAGAAGTACGAGGTGATCTGGAACGGTCAGAACGGCACGGTCGTGTTCTTCCAGAACGAGATGCCCTACGACCCGCCGAGCCAGGCCGCCTGGATGGCCACACCCACGGAAAAGGGGTATCCGGCCCTCCTCGTCTCCCCCAATGTGTCCAGCTTCCACGGCTACGGGATGGGCTCGTACAGCTTCTTCAACCAGGGCGTGGTCAACTATGCCGACCGGGCGTTCCAGGTCCCCGACACCCTTCCCGCCGGCTCGCTTCGGGATCTGCTGACCGTCTTCCTTGACCCCAGCCGGGGCAAGGGCGGCATCCTCCACGTGGTCAACAACACCGGAGGCTCCTCCACGGCCGCCAATCCCTCCGTCCCCGTCACGGTGACATCCTACCCGTAGCCGCCAGTCATGCGCCCCCTCGAGGGCGTACGCAGCCATATCACCCACGGCTTGACGCGAACCTACCGTAGTTGTAAGTTACAGACACCGTAAGTTACCTTCAGTGTTCGGTATCCAGCCCGCGGTGCCGAACTTTGAAGGCAGCCGCGCGCTTCGGTATGGAGAGAGGGCTCTCGATAATCACGCGCTTCGTCAACCGGACCAAGGAGCTCGCCGCTCTCAGCCGGTGGTGGGAAACACAGGACCAAGCGGCCGTTGTGTGGGGCCGGCGGCGGGTCGGGAAGACCTTGCTTCTTCAGCACTTCGTCGCTGACAAGCGAGTGGTGTTCCACACCGGGGCAGACCGTGGGGAAGTCGACGAGCTTCGTCTCCTGGCCAACCGTGTCGCCACTTCGCTTCCCGGCGGGCTACGGGATCTGGCGACACGGCCCTACACCAGCTGGGACGATGCGCTGGACGACCTAGGGGCACGCGCCTCGACTCGCACCTTGCTGGTACTTGACGAGTTTCCCGAACTGGTGCGGTCCACCCCGGCTCTACCGCGAATTCTTCGAGCCTTCCTCGACCGATCTCGGGGTCAGTCGTACCTGCGGCTGTTGCTCTGCGGCTCGGCCGTCCGCACCATGCATGCTCTACAGGAGGAGCGAGAGCCACTCTACGGTCGGTTCGACCTATCGCTGACCATTCATCCTTTTGATCAGCATGAAGCTTCTCTCATGCTGAGTCAACTTGACCCCGCCGATCGTGCGCTCGTCTACGGAATCGTTGGTGGGATGCCCCTCTACTTGAGCTGGTGGGATCAAAACGAAACAATTGACGAAAACCTCTCCCGGCTCGTCTGTGACCCAGGAGCGAGGTTGTTGTCCGAAGGGGATCTCGTGTTACGCACCGACATCGACGGGGGCGAGTATGCCCACCAAGCCCTGTACGCCATCGCAACCGGTCGCACGAAGTACAACGAAATCAAGGACTACATCAGAGCAGAACCGCAGCGCACCTTGGAACGCCTCATTGAACTCCGCCTCGTGGAACGCCTCATGCCCGCGGGAGAATCCGAACGGTCCAAACGCCGTATCTATCGGATTACTGATCCGTTTATTCGGTTCCATCTCGGCACGGTCGCCGAGTATCGCACGGAGATAGATCGAGGGCTCGGCCAGTCCATCCTGCCCGTACTCGGCGAGGCGATAGACGACCACATGGGCGATATTTGGGAAGAATCGTTTCGGTCCGAGCTTCGCCGGAGGGCCGGCGCAGGCAACCTACCGGTCGGCGGAAGCGTCGTTGCGATCGGGCCCTGGTGGGCCACGGCCGGCGACAATGAAATCGACGCGTTGGTTCTTGTCGGCCGCTCTGAGACTCCGGCCTTGGCCGGGGAAGCGAAATGGGCCAGAACGGCAGACGCCGACACCCTGGTCAAGGCGCTCCGGCGCAAGGTCGAACTGGGCTTGAAGCACGACCCTGACGCCCTCCGGTATGCCGTTTGCGCCCGCAACGGCGTCACGAGCGCCGCCCATGACGTCCTGGTCCTCACCGCCGCCGACCTCTTTTCCATCGAGGAAATCTCTGGCGGGGAGACGCGAGGATCAACCCCGTGAAAACAGTTCGACGGCCGGCTATGCCAGGTGGTCCACGAACCTCTCGAGTTGGCGCAGGTTGCGGCATTCGAACACGCCATCGCAGAACACGCCGTACTGACTGACGATGGAGTCGCCGGTGTCCCAGTAGGCGCGGGGCTCGGGGTTGAGCCAGTAGACGTGGCGGGCCCGCTTGGCCAGCTCCTGGGCGACCCAGGCCTGGGAGGCGTGGTAGTTGTTGCGGGCGTCGCCGAGAAGGATCACCGAGGTGCGGGGCGTGATCTCCTGGCCCCAGCGGGTCCAAAACGTCTCCAGGGCGTGGCCGTAATCTGAGTGGCCGTCCACCCAGATCACGTCGGCCTCGGTATTGACCCGATGGATGGCGTGGCCGATGTCCTCCACGCCGTCGAAGTACGAGGTCACCTCGTCGATCCCGTCAATGAACACGAAGCTGCGGACCCGGCTGAACTGGCTGCAGATGGCGTACACCAGTTGCAGGGTGAAACGGGCGAACGCCGCCACCGACCCGGAAATATCGGCCAGCACGACTATCTCCGGTTTGGCCGGGCGGGGGTAGCGGAACTGGGGGTCGGCTGGCACGCCCCCATACGACAGGGAGTGGCGCACCGTGCTGCGAAAATCCAGCGGCCCCCGCCGGCCGTGCCGGCGCTTGCGGGCCAGGCGCACCGCCAGCCGGCGGGTCAGCGGCTGGATGGCCCGGCGCAGCGACGCCAACTCCTCCTGGGTGGCGTGCATGAAATCGACGTCTTCGGGCAGGGGCTTGCGCAACGATTTGGCCATCGCCTGGGCGCCCCGGTCGGCGACCAAGCGCCGGCGGATCTCGGCCTCGATCTGGCGGCGGAGCCGCTCGATACGGGCGTCGAACTCCTCCCGGGCCAACCGGTCGGCCAGATCCGACCGGCCGGCGTCGCCCGACTGGGGGCCGAACGCCCGCCCCCCCGACGCCATCAACCGGGCCCGGACGCCGTCGAGGTCGAGGTGCCGCAACGTGCGGTACAGGTAGTAGGTGCCCCCAACCGGGCGCCCCGGTTCCATCCCCGCGAAGCGGTCGACAGCTTGGCGGGCCAGGACGGCCAGCAGCTCGTCGTCGCCGTCCCGCAGCGCCTCGAACAGCAGCGCCATCAGCTCGTCGTCGCTCAACCCCGCCATTTCCACGTCGGCGGCTGAACGACCGGCGTCGAAAAGAGCGGTCTCCGCCACGGCCAGGGAGCCATCCTCGGGGGCGGCCAGGTCGCCGGCGACGAAGCCCGACGCCCGGAGTGAGAAGTAGACGTCGAAGATGGTCTCGAACGCCCGCCAGTGGGCGTCGTTTTTGACCAGCGTGGCCCCGAGGGCGTACTTGAAGGCCAGCCGGTCCTCGAGGGGCACGTGGCGCACCGCCTCCATGGCGTCGAGGTGCTCGGTCATGCTCACCGGCAGGCCGGCGGCGCGCAGCTCGGCCACGAATCCCGAGAGGACGTCGACGAACCCGCCGCCCCCCGTCACGACCGTCGTCACCTCGGCGCCGGCCCTCCGAGCTCCTTGGTGGCCTTGGCGATGTCCGACTGGTACTTGAGGAGCACGTGCAGCGTGTCGCGGGCGACCTCGGCGTCAACGCTCTCTACTCCGAGCAGCACCAGGGTCCGGGCCCAGTCCAGCGTCTCGGACACCGACGGGTGCTTCTTCAGCTCCATGCCCCGGATGGAGCGCACGATCCGGACGATCTGCTCGGCCAGCTCTGCGGCGATGCCCGGCACCCGGGCCAGGACGATCTCGCGCTCGCGGTCGAGGTCGGGGTAGTCGATGTGGAGGAACAGGCACCGCCGCTTCAGGGCCTCGGAGAGCTCCCGGGTGTTGTTGGAGGTGAGGAACACCAGCGGGATCTGGGTGGCGGTCACCGTGCCCAACTCGGGGATGGACACCTGGTAGTCGGACAGGACCTCCAGCAGCAGGGCCTCGGTCTCCACCTCGACGCGGTCCACCTCGTCGATCAGCAGCACCACCGGCTCGGTCGCCCGGATGGCCTCCAACAGCGGCCGGGTCAGAAGAAAGGGCTCGGAGAAGATGTCCTCCTCGATGTCCTCCCAGCTGCCGCCCGCCGCCTCGTCTACCCGCTGGGACTGGATGCGCAGCAGCTGCTTCTTGTAGTTCCACTCGTACAGCGCTTTCGATTCGTCCAGGCCCTCGTAGCACTGCAGGCGGATCAGGCGGGCGCCGCTCATCTCGGCCACCGACTTGGCCAGTTGCGTCTTGCCGGTGCCCGCCGGCCCCTCCACCAAAACGGGTTTGAGCAGCCGGTCGGCCAGGTACACCACGCCGGCGATGCCCTCGTCAGCGAGGTAGCGGACGTCGCGGAGGCCGTCGCGGACCGCGGCGATGGAGGCAAATCGCGGGGGTCTGGCGGCGTCGGTCACAGGCGGGTTCCTTGGCGGCGGGGAGGGGCCGTCAGCCTACCGGGAGGCTGACGGGTTGCCTGGCGGTTTACGGCAGCTGAACAGTGAGCTACGGTGGCGCCGGAGCTGGGTGCCAAAGGGGACGAGCCGTGTCGGAGTCAGCGGGGATGTTCGCAATCGTCGACGTAACCAACCGCACCACGAGAGGCATGATCCTCATGCTCCTCGACGAACAGGAGACGGCGACGGCGCTGGCCGCCGAACTCGCTCGCCGGTCGGTCCCCGTGGTCGTGCGCGCCCTCACTGCCGAGGACGTGGCCCTGATGCGCACCGCAGTGGCGGTCGCCTGATCCTCTAGCTGCGGATCTGTCCGTCGCCGTAGACGACGTACTTGTAGGTTGTCAGCTCCCGCAGCCCCATGGGGCCGCGGGCGTGCAGCTTCTGGGTGCTGATGCCGATCTCGGCGCCGAAGCCGA
>DATARN010000141.1:0-39768 GCA_036264135.1 Acidimicrobiales bacterium | reverse complement strand
GGCGGCGGCGGAGGAGGAGGAGGAGGAGGCGGCGGCGGAGGAGGAGGAGGCGGCGGAGGAGGAGGAGGAGGAGGAGGCGGCGGAGGAGGAGGAGGAGGAGGCGGCGGAGGAGGAGGAGGAGGAGGAGGAGGGGTGATGAAGTTGTTGGTGATCGAGGTTGTGCAGGTGACCGTGCTCCCGCCTCCGTTGGAGGAGCCGTTGCACTGGTTGACGGTCACGGGCAGCGCGCTTGCAGCACCGATGACGTTGCAGTTCACCCGGAGCGGGGCACCGCCGCCATTGGCAGAGTTGTTGCACTGGTCGACCACGGCGTTCGTCGTGTTGCGGTCCGCTGGGTGGTTACAGAGGATCGGGTTGCCGGTGGGGGAGACCCCACCCTGGCCCGAGCCGTTGCACTGGTTGACGGTGACGCCCGTAGTGGCGGTGCCGACAGGGATGTTGTTGACGATGTTGACGCGGCACGTGACGTTGCTGCCGCCACCGTTGACGATGCCATTGCACTGATCGACGCTGGTGACGAGCTGGTTCGAGCTTGAGGTGGTGGTGGTGCAGCCGGACGGCGGATGCACGCCTGCCGCGGCCAGGCACGCGACCGTGGTGACCTTCGAGGTGGTTTTGCCCTGAGGAGAGACGTTGTTGACGACTGTGGTGGTGCAGGTCACCTCGAACCCAGCGCCGGTGGGGAACGCCGGCGGGTTGCACGCATTGACGGCGACAGAGGTCGTGGGAGCCGAGGCGCTCGGGGCCGTCGCGGACTTGAGCGACTTGCTGGGTGTCGCGGAGGAGGCGGTCGGGATCGTCGGCACAGGGGCTGCGGTGACACACGGCACCTCCGGCTGGGCCGGGTGAGGGGGCTTGGTGGCACTGGGACACCGCGGGAGTGTCGAGGTGGAACCGGCGCCCACGGTGGTGCCGGTGACAGGTGGGGTGCCGGCGACGGCTGGAGCGCTGGCGGTGTGGGTCCGGGCGCTCAACTCGCTCGGTTTGCTGCCGCGTTGAGAGGGGTCTGTGACTGGTGCGGCGGGGATGGCCGGAGCACGTGGGACAGAAACCGGCGGCGCAGTCAGCGTCGATTTGGCCGGCAGTACGAGACGAGTTACCCGAGCTGGAGAACTGTCAGATAACCCACGGTGAGGCGGATCGGTGCCCGCATTTGGCACCAAGCCTGGTTTCGCGGCAGCAGAGGCGGAGGTCGCGGTTTGAGCGGAGGCGGCGTTGTGCAGGCCGCCCCACGCCAAAACCAAAAAGATCGTGAAGAGCAGCCCGCCAGCCAAAATCGCGCCTCGGCGGGGCGGCGATTTCGCGGAGATAGCGCGAGAAGTTGCAGGGGCAAGTGCGGCTGTGACCACGGGACGGGTCTGCCTTTCTCGGAAATTAGCGGTTTGACCAAGAACTAGTGTCGTGTGACCATTCCTGGCGGCGGGACAGGCCGGGCTTGATGCGCTGCAGGGGCCTGTCGATCGATTTCACGTGGCGGCCCAAGCGGTCGCCGATCTCCTGGTACGACTTGCTCGGCACGTACAGGCGCAGCAATTACGGAGGATTTTCACTGCCCGGGGCGTTGTGCTCGAAGGCGTTGTGGACGCCGGCACCGTGGCCGTTTCTCGCCGGAGGTGAAGTCGTTGTCGTCCCAAGCACAGTGGTCGTGGCCCTCGGTCGACGAAAAGGAATGCTCGCCGAGGTCACTATTTAGTGCAACTTGAGTGCGGTGCTCGGCTGATGTCCGTAACGGTACACCCGAATACCGTAACCCCCAACAAGCTAGTTGTGAATGCAACGAATATGACCCCCAAGAATTCCTGGACCGCCAGTAACAAATGCGTGAAAACGCTGGCCAACGGGGTCCTCTGGCAGCGTAATTGCTCAAACAATTAATCTGGCGGTTGCCCCCAAAAGGCAAGATTGTGATGATGCGCTACCCGACGGCGACACCAACGTCATCGCGGAGTCCGACCTGCGGGGCCGCATCGTCGGCGGCAACCAGGCCGAAATGGAACAGTCGGCGCTCACCGCCGCGCTGGCGGACCGGGCCAGCGGGCTGCGGACGTTCCTGCTGGCCGACACCAACGAGACCCGCCGCCCACCTCGCCGGCACCACCCGGTTTCCGATGCCAGGCTGAGGGGTATGCCGCACGACCTGCCGGCGCCGTTTGCCGAGCCGCCGACGATCGCGCCCATGGCGGCCGCGTCGACCGGCATGCCGGCCAACGCCGCGGGGTGGTGCTTCGAGCCGAAGTGGGACGGCGTCCGCGCCGTCGCCCGGGTTTGGGATGGCGGGGTGACGCTCACCAGCCGGCTCGGCAACGACGTGACCGCCGGCTACCCCGAGCTCGCCGCCATCGGGTCCGGTCTGGGGGATCGGGCGGCCGTGCTCGACGGCGAGATCATCGCCTTCGACGACCGCGGGCGTCCCAGTTTCGAGCGGCTCCAGAGCCGCATGCACGTGAGAGCTCCGAGCCCGGCGTTGTTGGCCGACGTGCCCGTGCTCTACGTGATCTTCGATCTGCTTTGGCTCGACGGCCGGTTGCTCACCGGCGACCCGTTCGTCGAGCGGCGCCGCCGACTCGAGGCGCTGAACCCGTCGGGTCCGTCATGGCAGATCTCCAAACTCCTGGCGGAACCGCCGGACGACGACACCTTGGCCGTCTGCCGCCAGGTCGGGCTGGAGGGGTACATGGGCAAGATGGCCACGTCGTAGTACGCCCCTGGCCGGCGCTCGAAGGCCTGGACCAAGGTCAAGTGCGCCCGTCAGCGCGAGTTCGTTGTCGGCGGATGGAGCGGCGGATCCGGCGGCCGGTCGGGTCGGATCGGATCCCTGGCCGTCGGCTGGGTCGACCCGGACGTGCCCGCCCCGCCGGGCCATCCCTTCGCCCTGCGCTACGCCGGCCAGGTCGGATCGGGGCTCAACGAGTTCCTGCTGACCCATCTGGGCGCCCGGTTTCAGGCGCTGGCCACCGAGACCAGCCCGTTCGTGGCGCCCCCGCCGACACCGAAGGGCCTGCGCGTCGTGCGGCCCGAGCTGGTGGTCGAGGTCATGTTCAACGAGCTCACCGTCGTCGGAGTCCTGCGCCAACCCTCGCTCAAGGGCCTCCGCAACGACGTCGACCCGGCGACGGTCGGATGGACCGACGAGTTGGGCTAACCGACACCGCCGCCGCGCCGGCCCAGGCGCTCCTGCCAGAGAACGATCCGCAACTTGGCCAGGCCGGCGAGGGACCGGGGGATGCGCCTGGTGATCGGCGTGCGCGGCGGCCGGGTGTCGCGGACGGTGACGCCGATTTCGCCCACCCGCAGCCCGGCCCGCTCGCCCCGCAGGATGAGCTCGGTGTCGAACAGGTCGCTCCCGAACCGGCACTGCTCGACGATCGGGAGGAACCGGTCCCGCCGGAGCACCTTCATGCCGTGGGTGTCGCTCACCTGCAACCCGAAGCCGATGTGCAACACCAGCGAGAAGGTGGCGGTCACCAGGCGCCGGCCGCCGGCCCGGGTGTCCTGGGCGCCGTGGCGCCGCTTGCTGGCCAGCACCGCGTCCGGTCCGGCCGGGTGGGCGAGGAGGTCGAGGGCGGCGTCGAGGAAGCCGAGATCGACGTAGTCGACGTCGAAGTTGGCGACGACCTCGCCGGCGGCGGCGAGGAAGCCGGCGCGTAGGGCAACGCCATAGTCGGGGCGGTCCGCCGACAGCCACCGGACCTCGTCGAACCGGGTGGAGAGGTCTTCGGCCAGCGCCGCGGTGGCGTCGGTGGAGCCGTTTTCGCACACGATGATCTCGAATGGCTGGTCGCGGCCGCGCAAGCCTTTCACCAGGTCGACGACGGCCGATTCCAGGTAATCCTGCTCGTTGTGGGCAGGGACGACGACCGAGAGCACTACGACCCTGGCGTGGCCGGCATGACTCCACGGTAGCGGTGGTGGCGGTGATTGGCTCGCCGCGCCGGCGACGGCCAACATGGCCGACCATCACCGCGACCGACGAGCCGCCTCCTCTCGCAGTTGTCCTCGGGGCGTCGGTCGTCGCCGGGGCGGCGGTCGCGCTGTCGTTGCCTCCCTTCGGGTGGTGGGCGCTCGGCGTCGTGGGGCTGGGCGGCGTGGCGCTGTGCCTGCGGCGCCAGCCGCCGGCCCGGCGGGCCGCGGCCGGCGCCGCCTTCGGCCTCGGCCAGTTCGCCATCGGGCTGTGGTGGGTGACGGAGTTCAACGGCGCCGGGTACGTCGCCCTTCTCGTGCTCTCGATGCTGTTCATGGCCGCCGCCGGCGCGGCCGCACCCGCCGGCCGGCCCGCCGGCGTCCTCGTCGGGTGGCCCGCCGCCCTCACCCTGGCCGAGTGGCTGCGGGGCCACGTCCCCCTCGGCGGCCTGCCACTCGGCGGGGTGCCACTCGGCCAGGCCGCCGGGCCCCTGGCCCCCGTCGCCCGGCTCGGGGGGGCGCTCCTGCTGACCGGCGTCACCGCCGCCGCCGGCGCCGGCGTCGCCCTGCTGGCGGCGGCCGCCGCTCGCCGCCGCCCGGCCCGGCCAGGCGCCGGGCACGGTGCCCGACCGGGATGGGCCGCCGTCGCCCTGGTCGCCGTCGTCGTGGTGGCCGGCGCCGGCCGCGTCGCCCCCGACGGCGGGGGAACGGGAACGACGATCCGGGTGGCCGCGGTCCAAGGGGGCGGCACGCGCGGTTTGCATGCCCTGCAAACCGATCCCGCCACCGTGTTCCAGCGCCAGGTCGACGCCACCGCCGCCCTGCACCCGCCGCTCGACCTGGTGCTGTGGCCCGAGGACGTGGTGACCGTCGACCAGCCCATCGCCCAGACGCCCGAAGGCGCCACCATCGCCCAGCTCGCCGTCCGCCTGCACGCCACGGTGGTGGCGGGCATCGTCGAGAACGTCGGCAGCGACCGCTTCCGCAACGCCGCCGTCGCGTGGTCACCGGCGGGGACTGTTGTCGCCCGCTATGACAAGGGCCACCGCGTCCCCTTCGGCGAGTACATCCCCGCCCGTGGCCTGGTGCGCCACCTCGCCAACCTCGACCTGGTACCCCGCGACGCCATCGCCGGCCGCGGGCCGGGGCTGCTCGACACCCCGGCCGGCCCGTTCGGGACGGTCATCTCCTACGAGGTCTTCTTCCCCGACCGGGCCCGGGCCGCCATCCGCGCCGGAGGGGAGCTCCTCCTCGTGCCCACCAACGCGTCGTCGTATCGCACCAGCCAGGTCCCGACCCAGGAGGTGGCGGCCGCCCAGCTGCGGGCCATCGAAACGGGGCGCGACACGGTGCAGGCGGCGCCCACCGGGTACAGCGCCCTGATTGACCACCGCGGCCGGATCCGGACCCGCAGCACCCTCGGCCGCGCCGAGGCGCTCACCGGCGTCGTGACCCTGCGCCGCGGTGGGACCCTGTTCGTGCGCCTGGGTGAGTACCCCGTCGCCGCCCTCGCTGCCGTCGCCCTGGTCCTGGCGAGCGGGCTGGTTCGCCGTCGCGGCCACCTTTTCCCGATCCGGTCCCGCCGGGCTTCTCCGGGGTAACCGCTAGGCTCCCGTCTCCAATGGCCCGTCAGAGCCCTGAGCACCTGCGGGTCGCGCTGCTCGTCTACCGGGGCAATCCTCACTCCGGGGGCCAGGGTGTTTACACCCGGTACCTCTCCCGGGAGCTCGTCGCCCTGGGCTACGACGTCACCGTCTTTGCCGGACAACCGTGGCCCGAGCTCGACGCCGGCGTCGGCTGGATTCCGGTCCCGAGCCTCGACCTCTATCGGGAACCGGACCCCTTCCGGGTCCCCCGGCCCCGGGAGTTCCGCACCTGGGTGGACGGCGTGGAGTTCGCCCTGATGTGCACCGCCGGCTTCCCCGAGCCGCTCACCTTCAGCCTCCGGGTCCGCAAGGAGCTGGCCGCTCGCCGGGCCGACTTCGACGTGGTGCACGACAACCAGTGCTTCGGGCGGGGGATGCTCGGCGTCATGGCCGACGGCTGGCCGCTGCTCGCCACCCTCCACCACCCGATCACCGTCGACCGGGCCCTGGATCTCTCCGACGCCGCCTCCTGGCGGCGCCGGGTGTCCCTGCGGCGCTGGTACGGCTTCCTCCGCATGCAGAAACGGGTGGCCCGCCGGGTGCCCCGGATCGTCACCGTGTCCGAGTCGTCCAAGCGGGACATCGTCGCCCAGATGGGGGTGGCACCGGCCCAGCTGGCCGTCGTGCCGGTCGGGGTGGACCACACCCGTTTCCGGCCCCTCCCCGAGCGGCCCCGGGTGCCGGGGCGGATCATGACCACCGCCAGCGCCGACGTCCCCATGAAGGGCCTCGTCCCGCTGCTCGAGGCGCTGGCCAAGGTGCGCACCGAGCGGCCGGCCGATCTGGTCGTGATCGGCAAGCCCCGCGCCGAGAGCCGGGTCACCGAGACCATCGAACGGTTGGGGCTGGGTGGGGCGGTCAGCTTCGTCAGCGGGGTGAGCGACGAACGGATCGTGGAGCTGTACGCCGAGGCGTCGGTGGCGGTCGTGCCGTCGCTGTACGAGGGGTTCTCGCTGCCCGCCGTGGAAGCCATGGCCTGCGGGGTCCCCCTGGTGGCCACGACGGGAGGCGCCCTTCCGGAAGTGGTGGGAAAAGACGGCGTGACCGGGCTGCTGGTCCCGCCCGGCGACCCGGGGGCGCTGGCGTCGGCGCTCGGCCGGGTGCTCGACGAGCCGTCATTGGCGGCCCGGCTGTCGCACGCCGGCCGGGAACGCGTCCTCGACCGCTTCACCTGGCGGGCCTGCGCCCTGGCCACCGTCGAGCAGTACCGCTGGGTCCTCTCGCGGTGCTGACGGTCTCCTACTCCCGCCTCCGGGTGGCGGCGGGGGAGCGGCTGCTGGATCTCGGCACCGGCGGCGGCCGGCACGCCTTCGAGGCCATGCGGCGGGGTCTCTCGGTGGTCGCCCTCGATACGGACAGCGCGGCGGCCAAGGATTGTGGCGCCCTCATGGCCGCCCTGGCGTCCTCCGACGCCGAGGTGGCCCGTCTGGGCGGCGCAGGGTCGACGGCGGTGGGCGATGCCCTCGACCTGCCGTTTCCCGACGGCAGTTTCGACCGGGTGATCGCCGCCGAGGTGCTCGAACACATTCCCGACGACCGCCGGGCCATCGCCGAACTGGTCCGGGTGCTGCGCCCCGGCGGCACGATGGCGGTCACCGTGCCCCGCTGGTTGCCCGAGCTCATGTGCTGGGCACTGTCCGACGAGTACCACCAGGTCCCCGGCGGCCATATCCGCATCTATCGCCAAGAGACGCTGGTGTCCCGGCTCCGCGCGGCCGGCCTCCGGTTGTACGGCCGTCACCACGCCCACGCCCTGCACGCCCCGTACTGGTGGCTGAAATGCCTGGTCGGGGTGGCCGACGACCACCACCCGCTGGTGGCGGCCTACCACCGCCTGCTGGTGTGGGACATCACCGCCGGCCACCCCCTGACCCGCGTCCCCGAGCGGGTCCTGAACCCGGTCATCGGCAAGTCGCTGGTCGTCTACCTGGAGAAGCCCGGGCCGTGAGGCTGCGCCCCGACGAGGTGGCGGCCACCGCGGCCGGCATCGCCGGCTGGCAGCTCCCCAACGGGATGATCCCGTGGTTCCCGGGCGGCCACGCCGATCCGTGGAACCACCTCGAGGCGACCATGGCCCTCAGCGTCGCCGGCCGGCGGGTCGAAGCCGAGCAGGCGCTGGCGTGGCTGACCGCCCGCCAGCATCCGGACGGCTCGTGGTGCCGCTATTACGTGGCCGACGGCGTCGAGGATCCGCGGCGCGACGCCAACGTGTGCGCCTACGTGGCCACCGCCACGTGGTTCCACCACCTGGTCAGCGGTGACACCCGGCTGCTGGCGCGGATGTGGCCGGTGGTCGACCGGGCGCTCGGGTTCGTGCTGCGGTTGCAGCAACCCGGCGGGGAGGTGCTGTGGTCGCGGGAGCCGGACGGGACGCCGGCCCGCTTCGCCCTGCTGACGGGATCGTCGTCGATCCACCACAGCCTGCGCTGCGCCCTGGCCATCGCCGCCGCCCTCGGGCACGAGCGGCCGGAGTGGGAACTGGCCGCCGGCCGGGTGGCCCACGCCGTCGCCCATCGCGAGGACGCCTTCGAGTCCAAGGCCCGCTGGGCCATGGACTGGTACTACCCGGTGCTGTGCGGGGCCCTGGCCGGGGCCGGCGCCCGGTCCCGGATGCTCGAGCGCTGGGACGTGTTCGTGATCGGCGGCCTCGGCGTCCGCTGCGTGTCCGACCAGCCCTGGGTGACGGCCGCCGAGACGGCGGAGTGCGTCATGGCCCTCGACGCCTGTGGCCTCGGCGATCGGGCCGCCGCCCTGCTGGAATGGACCCGGCACTTCCGTGACCCCGACGGCCGCTACTGGACGGGGTGCGTGCATCCGCAGTGCGTGCGTTACCCCGGCGGCGAGCGCAGTACCTACACCGCCGCCGCCGCCCTGCTCGCCGACCACGCCCTGTACGGGGAGGGGCCGTCGGCCGGGCTGTTCCGCGGGGAGACCCTGCCGGCGGTCCTTGACCTTCCCGAAGCGGACGAGCCCGTGGGGGAAACCCGCTAGTCGGCGGGGTGGGAGCGGTCGAGGCGTCCGCCCGCCGGCCTCGGCCCGGCCTGGGCCACGACCACCGCCGAGGTCGCCCGGTAGCCGCCGATGCGGAGCAGCAGGGCGACGTACTGGTAGGGGCGGATGTCGATGTAGGAGTCGAGGACCCCGGTGGGCGGCGGCACCTCGAACGGCTCGCTGTGGTGCCCGGCGGCACCGAGCGCGGCGCCCAGGCGCGCCAGATCCTGCCGGCGGTAGACCACCGTCTCCCCCGCCATCACGGTGCCGGTGTCGCTGTCCAGGTTGAACTCGGTGGTGTGGACGGCCAGCCCTCCGGGGCGCAGGCAGGCCATCGCCCGTTGGATGAAGTCCAACCCGGCGTCGATCGACCCCAGGTGTTCGAGGGCACACGACGACCAGCAGAAGTCGAAGCCGCCGAGCCCGGCCGGGATGTCGTTCATGTCGACGGCGCGGATCTCGACCTGGGCCGCCAGCCGGTCCTCGGGGCACACCGCCGGGCGCTGCAGGCCGGCGAGCGACAGGCAGTGCTGGTTGGTGCGGGCCCAGCTCCCGGCCCGGCTGTCATCGGGGTGCAGGTCGGTGGCCACGATCTGGCAGCCGGCGGCGGCGAAGGCCGCCACCAACGGCTCGCGGCCGACACCGAAGCCCACGCCCCGCCGCCCCGGTGACAGCATGCCGCCGGCGTCGAGGGCCCGCCCGATGGCGGCGTACTCCCAGAACTTGCGGTTGATCACCGTCTGCAGCCCGAGGCGGTTGAGCCAGGCGGCGTACTCGGCGCCGCAGTCCGCCTGGCAGCAGGCCCGCGAGGACAGCGGCGGGCAGGCGCAGGGCCGGCTGAAGGCGCCTTGTTCCATGACCGCGAGGTGACGGGCGAGGGTCGCCTGGTTGGCGACCAGGTCGGGCAGCGCCTGGATGTGGGTGGCGACCTGGCGAGCCAGGCGCTCGGTCCCGCGGATGCCCGATTGCAGCCGCCGGGTCAGCGATTCGCCGGGCCTGACCACCGCGGGATCATATGACTCACCGGCCGCGGTCGGACCCCGCGACATCGTGGCGGCCCCGATGGGCCCGCTCGTACATGGCGACGCCCGCCGCGGTGACCACCAGTTTGACCGCCGCCCGGGCGGCGATGACCGCGGCCAGGGCCGGCCTCCAGGCGCGGCGGCGGCGCTTGGCGAAGTAGCGGTACATCCCGACGTGCGACCACACGACCCAGCGGAAGGGCACCTGGCGGATGCTGGCCCCGCCCAGGTGGACAACGTCGGCGGCGGGGCAGAACCAGATCTCCCAGCCGGCGTCGCGGAAGCGGGCCGTCCAGTCGATGCCCTCCCAGTCGAGCCGGAAGCCCTCGTCCTGGGGGCCCACCTCCTCCACGGCGACGCGCCGAACCACATAGGCCGCCTCATGGCCCCGCCCGATCGCCCGCTCCTCGTCGTGGGCCCACCCGTCCCACCAGAAACCGGCGGGCGGGTCGGCGCCGGACTGGTGACGACGGCGCTGCGCCTGCCGTCCGCGCAGGGCCTGGCCGAGCGTCGGCAGGTCCCCGGCGCTCGTCTGCACGCCGCCGTCGGGGTAGCGCAACCGGGGGATCACCATGCCGGCCCGGGGCCGGCGGTCGAGCACCTCGACGAGGGCGGCGGCCGCCCCCGGCGCGAAGACCACGTCCGGGTTGCAGATCAGCAGCACCTCGCCGGCGGCGACCGCCATGGCCTGGTTGTTGGCGGCCGGCAAGCCGCGGTTGGTGGCGTTGGCGATGACCCGCGCCGAGGGGTGGGCGGCCGACACCGCAGCCACGCTGCCATCGCCCGAGCCGTTGTCCACCACGATTGCCTCCCAGGCCGCGGCGGGCG
The DNA here is from genome assembly GCA_036264135.1 of Acidimicrobiales bacterium. Classification (GTDB taxonomy): domain Bacteria; phylum Actinomycetota; class Acidimicrobiia; order Acidimicrobiales; family Palsa-688; genus DATARN01. The sequence continues at coordinate 29,381 of DATARN010000141.1, read as the reverse complement.
GAGACGCCTCGAGCGACGCCAGGCAGTCGAGGAGCGCCTGCCGGGCGTTCCAGTTGACGATGACGACCGACACCCGGGGCGCCCGGTCGGTCACGACCCCGCCCGCCGGTAGGCCTCCAAGAGCATCTGGGCGGCCTGCTCCCATGTGGGCGCGGCCGCGGCCTGGGCCAACCCCGCCTCCCGCCGGGCCTCCCGGCGCCCCGGATCGGACAGGAGCCGGCGCAGCCCGGCGGTGATGGCGGCCACGCTGGTGTCGGCGCACCACTCGGCGGCGTCACCGAGCACCTCGGGCAGGGGACCGATCGGCGCGCACACCACCGGCACCCCGCTGGCCGCCGCCTCCAGCGCGGGCATCCCGAAGCCCTCGTAGCGGGTGGGGTAGACCAGGGCGTTGGCCCCGGCGAGCAGGTCGGCCCACTGGTCGTCCGGGAGGCGGCCGGCGAGCACCAGGCCCGGCTGCGCCGGCAGCGTGTCGGGGCCCGCGACCACCAGGTCCTCGGAGGCCCCTCGGCGCCGGGCCTCGGCCCAGGCGGCCACCGCCACCGCCAGCCCCCTCCGGCGGGCGCCACCGATGGCGACCACGTACCCCCGTCTCCGGCTGCCGGGACCACTGCCCTTGGCGCCGGCGCCGGCGCCCGCCCCCAGCGCGGCGGCCAGGCGCTGGCCTCGGCTCCGCCGCTCGGGGCGGAAAAGGGGATCCACCGACGGGCGGGCCACGACGACGCGCCCGGGATCGACGGCGTAGGCGGCGATCACCGCCCGCCGGATGTACTCGGAGTCGGTCTGGATGGTGCCGGCTTGGCGTGCCGCCTGGCGGAGCTGGACGTTCCAGACGGACCGCTTGATCGGGCGGCCGGCGAAGTCCTCGGGGTGGTCCCGCGTGGCCAGGTCGTGGAAGGTGACAACCGTCGGCCCGGGCCAGGCGGCGGGGAGCTGGTTGAACGTGCCGTGGAACAGCCCGGGGAACCCCCGCAGCCACCGGGCGACGCTCGTCTGGACCCATACCACTTCCGGAGCCCGGGCGGGCAGCCAGAGCGGCGCCTCGGCGACCAGGGAGCCGTCGGGTAGGCGGAAGGCGGCCGGGGGTCGGCCGGCGTCGGTGAGCAGCACGATCTCCGCCTCCGCCGCCAGGCGGGGGAGCAGGTTGGCCAGCCACCGGCCGACGCCGTTGAAGGGATGCTCCTGGAGCCGCCGGGCGTCGATGGCGACCGGCATCGGCACCGCCATCGGATCAGGCCATCCCCGCCGCCAGCCGGTAGACGTCGGCGTGGACGGCGGCCGCCGCCGCCCACGTGAACGCCGAGGCACGGTCCAGCCCCTGCGCCGACAGTTCCTCTCTCGCCGCCGGGCTGTCGAGCACCCGGCGGAGGGCGGCGACCATGGCGGCGACATCGCCGTCGGCCACCAGCACGCCGCCGCCGCCCACGACCTCGGTCACCGCGGTGTTGGCGAAGGCCACCACCGGGGTTCCGCTGGCCATGGCCTCCACCGCGGGCAGCCCGAAGCCCTCGTAGTGGGTGGTCATCAGCACCGCCGTTGCCCCGCGATAGGTGGCCGCCAGGTCGGGGACGTGGCCGAGCAGCTCGATGCGCTCCGGGTGGCGCGACGACGCCCGAAGGCGGAGAAGCTCCTCGCGGGCGTGGTCGTGGATTCGCCCGACGACCTTCAGGTGGTGGGGATAGCCGGCGTCGGCCACGGCATCGAGCGCCGCGAACGCCTCGGGAAAGCCTTTGCGGCGGCTGTACTCCCCCACGACGAGCAGGTACGGGGACCCCTCGGCCGGCTCATGACGGCCGTCCGGGCGGAACACCGGGTCGACGCCGAGCGGGGCGACAAAGACCCGTCCGGGGTCCAGGCCGAGGAGCCGGATGCCCTCTTCAGCGGTGTAGCGGGAGATGGCGATGACCGCATCGGCCTCCCGGTACCGGGGGCCGAAGCGCCGCCACCGCTGGCGGAGAACCGCCAGGTCGGGCTCGTCGAGCACCAGCGGGATGACGTCGAGCAGCGTCTGTACCTTGGGCCGGCGCACGCCCCACGGGGCGTGGAAGCCCGGTTCGTGGAACACCTCGCCCGCCGCCCGGCGCATCCGGTCGTCCCACGGGAGCCTCATGGCGTGCTCGACCACCTCGGCGCGGGGACGGCTCTTGCACCGGCGATGGATCGTGCGCCGGCCGACGCCGGAAGGCAGGACCACCTGGGGCTCGGCCAGGGCACTGACGGACACCTTGAGGTCCGGGCCCGCCGCCAGGGCGGCCAGCAAGTTACGGACATAGGTGCCGATGCCGCTGTGGGCGGCCACCGACGACAGTGCGCTGCCATCGATCACGACCGACGGCATCGATGTCGGCGCGGGGCGAAGTCGGTCGGTCAGGCGCAAGGGCAGTCGATGGTAGGGGACCCGCGACGGTGGTCGGCCCTACGCTGGAGATCGCATGCTCACCGTGGCCTGGGTCTCGCCGTTCGCGCCCGACCGCAGCGGCGGCGGCGGCCAGATCCGCCAGGCCCACCTCCTCCTGGCCCTGGCCCGGCAGGCGTCGATCCGGCTTGTCTGCCCCGGGCCGATCACCGATCCGGCCGTCGCCGAGGCGGTGACCGCGGTGGTCGACGCCTCGCCCGGCGACGGCTGGCGCGATCGCCACCCGTGGCGCCGGCGGGTCGCCGATGTCGCTGCCGCGCTGGGGTCGCGCCGGCCGATGGAGGTGCGGGCCTTCGCCCCGGTCCGCCGGTCCGTGGGTGCGGCGCTGGCGGACCCCGCCGGCCAGGCGGCCGATCTGGTCCTGGTCGAGTTCGCCGGACTGGCACCGCTCGTCCCGCCGGCGCGCTCGGTGCCCTGGGTCCTGACCCTGCACAACCTGCCGTCGCGCATGGCCGCCCAGCAGGCAGCCGTCATGCCCCGGCGCCGGCAGCGGTGGCTGCTCCGGCGCGATGCCCGCATCGCCGGCGCCTTCGAACGGCAGATGGCGGCCCGCTTTGATGCCGTGATCACCACCACCGCCGAAGACGCCGCCGCCCTCGCCGGCGCCGACGAGGCCCTGGCGTCGCGGATCCTCGTGATGCCCAACGGCACCGACGTCGACCGGTTGGCGCCGTCGCCGGTGCCCACCGCAGCGCGGGTCGTCTTCACCGGCGCCTTGTACACCACGCCGAACGTCGACGGCGCGACCTGGTTCTGCCACCACGTCCTGCCCGCCATCCGGGAGGCGCAGCCGGCCGTCGAGGTCGACATCGTCGGCGCCCGGCCCACCGCCGCGGTGTCGCAACTGGGCCGGCTGCCCGGCGTGTCGGTGCACCCCGACGTGGCCGACATCGCCCCTTTTCTGGCGGCCGCCCGGGTGGCCGTGGTCCCGATCCGGGTGGGGTCGGGGAGCCGGCTGAAGGCGCTGGAGGCCATGGCGGCGGGGCGCCCCGTCGTGGGGACCACGGTGGGCCTCGAGGGCCTCGGAATCGTTCCCGGGGTCGAAGCCCTGGTGGCGGATGACGCCGCCGCGTTTGCCGCCGCCGTGGTGCGCCTCCTCGGCGACGACGACGTCGCCGGCCCGCTGGCCCAGGCCGGCCGGGTGGCAGCGGAACAGCGCTTCGCCTGGCCCGCCATCGCCGACCAGTTCGCGGCCGCCATGGTGGAGATCGCCGAGCGCTCGGCCGCCGGCGCCGCCGCCGGGCCGGCGTGAGTCCCGCGCTCGGACGAGCTGCCGGCTAGTACCGGGAGCGCGACCGGCCCTCGCTTCGCTGGTTCCCGTTGCCGTTTCCCGACGGTGGCCGCCCGTTGCTCGGGGGGAGCTCGTCCACGTATGCCGTGCCGTAGCCGTAGGCGTCGCCGTAACTGGCGTCGCGCTGGCGGAGCTTGTTCAACACCACCCCGAGGATCCGGGTCTGGTTCCGGGTCAGCAAATCCTTGGTCTTGGTGATGTCGGTCACCGTCGCGCGGCGGGCCTCCACGACGAGGACCACGCCGGTGGCGATCCGGCCGATGACCAGCATGTCGGCGACGGGCAGTACCGGCGGGGCGTCGATGAGGATGAGGTCGGCCTGCTTCCCCAACTCGTCGAGCATCTGGGCGGTTCGGGCCATTCCCAGCAGTTCCGTCGGATTGCGCACCTGCGGTCCCGTGCCGAGGAAGTACACCCCCTGGGCCGATTGGCTGTCGAGCCCGGGCAGTTCGAGGTACTGCAGGCACTCCACCAGGCTGCGCTTGCCCAGAAGAAGGTCGGAGACCCCGACGCGGTTGTGGGCGCCGACCAGGCGGTGGGCGTCGGGGTGGCGGAGGTCGAGATCGACCAGCACGACCCGTTGGCCGGCGCGCGCGAACGAGAGGGCCAGATTGGTGCACGTCACCGTCTTGCCCTCTCCGGCGTGGGCGCTGGTGATGATGACCCGCGGCCGCTTGTAGTCGGCCATGCTGACCATCAGGTTCGAGCGGACGACCCGGTACGCCTCCTCGAACGGGGCCAGCTCGTCCCAGTCGTCGTCCTTGGGGCGTCGGGGCCGCCGGCCCGGCGCCGGCCCGGCATCTCTCGGACTCACGAGGTCAGGGGGGCCGCGCCGGGCGCCCGCGGTCGCTGGAAGGGGATCGTCCCGAGGACGGGAAGGTCGCTGTGATGCTCCAGATCCTCGGCGCTCTTGATGCTGATGTCGAGATAGTCGATGAGCAGGACCGCAGCGACGGACACGATGAGGCCGAACAGGGCGCCCAGGGCAAGATTGCGTTTCAGCGACGTCCGCAACGGGGCCCCGGGCAGCCCCGCCTGCTGAAACACCGACACCGAGGGCGCCGTGGCCGCGGCCGGGCCGCTGCTACCCGCCAGGTTCTGGACCTGGGCGATGAAGCTGAGCGCCACTCCGTTGGCCACCGACTGGGCCACCGCCGGGTCGGTGTCGGTGACGGTGATGGTGATGAGGTTGGTATTGGCGACCACGGCCGCCGTCGTCTCGGCCGCCACCTGGCCGGCCGAGCGCGGGGCATGCGACGCCTGAATGGCGCCCTGGGCGACGGGCGAGCTTTTCACCATGGCGGCGTAGGTGGCGATGATGCGATCCAGTTGGATGATGTCGGTGCTCGACAGGCCGCTGGGCTGGCGGGAACCGACGTAAATCGACGTCGTCGCCTGATAGATCGGGGTGTTGTTGGTCACCAGGTACCCGCCCGCCACCCCGGCGACCACGGAGAGGACGACCAGTACCAGCCGTTGCCGGAGCAGGAGGAGATAACGTCGAAGTTCCATGGTTGTCAGCGAAAGCCGTCAAGAGCGACGGGTTCGATGGCGACGATGTTACCCCTGGCCTCATCTCGGGCCGGGGCACGGGGCGCGTCCACTCGCTTCAGGGCCAGCGCCACCGCCGCCCAGAGCGTCCACGCCACCGGGAAGCCCAGGAAGACGTGGTGGTACATCCCGGCCACGAACAGCGCCAGGAAGGCGAGGCGGACCCCGCCGGCGAAGGGATCGGACTCCTTGGCCGCCCGCCCCAGCGCCCGCCACACCAGGAACATCAGCACGAGCCACGGCAGCAACGCCTGGAAGCCCAGCTCGTCGCCCACCTGGAGGACGGCGTTGTCGACGGTGAAACCCCCTTGCTTTCCCGTCGTGAGCACGAAGCGGTCCCCGACCCCGGCGACGTTGCCGATGCCGATGCCGAGGGGGTTACGGATCAACTCGTCGATGCCGCTGGCGATCTCGGTGACGTGGGCGCCGTTGGATTTGCCGCCGCCTTCGGCGTTCACGAACCGCGTTCCCGCGATGGCCGGCACGACGACCGCCGCCGCGACCAGGATGGCCCCGAGCAGCCGCAAGCGCGCCCCGATCGGCCGGTTGGGCGTCGGCACCATGGCCACGAGGGCGATGACGACCGCGGCGAGCGCATCGGCCCGTACCCGAGAGGCGAAGAGCATCAGGAGGATCACGGCGCAGGTGGCGTAGCTGGCCCGCGACCGGAAGTCGCGGGCGATGCGCTCCAGGGACACCGCGAAGGCGATGAGGAGGAAGTCCGCCATGTCGAACGGCCCGAGGAAAATAGAACCGACCCGCAGCGGGTTTTGATTGGTGAGGTACCCGAGGTTGCGGATCACCGTGGTGTGGTCGTTTCCGAGGACCGCCACCTGATACTTCACCTGGGCGCCGGTGACCAGGATGAGATGCGTCCAGGAGTCCGGCCGGCTCCACTGGTAGAGGCCCACCAGCACGGTGAGGGCGGCCATCCCCATGAGGACCCGGACGAAGAGCTTGCGGGTGGCCTCGGGTATGGGCGCGTGGCGGACGGCGAAGAACACCAGCAGGTAGCCGCAGTCCGCCCGCCACGCCAGCAGGCGCACGCTGAGCTTGTTGTTGACCGGGAAGGTGCTGAACAGGTGCGGCGCCAGCAGGTAGGCGGTCACCACACCGACGTAGACAAGGAGCGCCTTGTCGATGGCGTCGAGCTGCCTGGTCTTGCCCTGCCGTACCCGGCCGATGTGGAGGGCGTGGAAGGCGGAGAGCAGGATGCCCCCGGCGATCAGTTCCTTCAACCCGCCGGCCGGCCGCAGGATCTGTGCGGGGACGTGGGCGGCGTAGAGGAAGCCGAAGAGTGTCTGCTGGAGGGGGAGGAAGACGATCAGAGCAATGAGGGCCGGGCCGGGGCGGCGCACCGCCCAGGCGAGGACGATGAGGCCAACAATGGCGGCCATGATGTGCTCGATGCGCCCGATGGGCCAGCGCACCATGGCGTACAGCACGGCGACGGGAATCAGCCACACCCAGCGTTGCGACCGCATCCGGGCGGCCACCCAGTGCCAGATCTCGTCCACCAGATCCGCCAAGGCGTAGGCGATGCCCTTCACCGGGGAGACTGTAATGAATGGGCCGGCCGCGCCGTCCTAGGGGTGCTACCGGTGCCACCGGTGCTACCGGTGCTACCAAGGAGAAGATGACCGCCGTCCGCATCGGCATCGTGTCGTGGAACACCGCCGCCCACCTCGACCGGTGCCTGGCCTCCCTGCCCGCGGCCATGGCGGGGACCGACTTCGACGTGGTCGTCGTCGACAACGACTCGTCCGACGGCAGCGCCGGCGTCGTCGCCGCCCATCCCCACGCCCGCCTGCTGCGAAACGAGGTCAACGTCGGGTACGGCCGGGCCATGAACCAGGCCTTGGCGGGAGGAGACGCTCCGGTGCTCATCGCCCTGAACCCCGACACCGTGGCGCCGCCCGGTTCCCTGGCCCGGCTGGTCGCCGTCCTGCTGGCCGATGCCAGCGTCGGGCTGGTCGGGCCGCGACTGGTGAACGAGGCGGGCGTCACGCAGTACAGCGCCCGCCCCTTCCCGTCGCTCGACGCCGCCGCCGCCGCCCTGCTCGTGCCGGTTCGCCGCCAGTCCGGCCCCCTCGGGCGCCGGCTGCGCCTGGAGTGGGCCCCCCAGCCTGCCGCCCCGGCCGACGTTGACTGGGTGATCGGCGCGGTGCACGTGATCCGGGCATCGGCGCTGCGGGGCCGGGCGCCCTACGACGAACGCTGGTTCATGTACGTCGAGGACATCGAACTGTGCTGGTGGCTGGCGGCGCGGGGCTGGCGGTGCCGCTACCAGGCCGACGTGACCGTGCGGCATGTGGGCCATGCCGCCGGCGCCCAAGCCTGGGCGGCGCCAGACGAATACGAACGGCGCTGCTTTGACGCCATCTACGACTGGTATCAGCGAGATGTCAGCCGTCGTGGGGTCCGGGCCCTCGCCGCCCTGAACGCCCTCACCGCGGCGTCACGGGCGGTGGTGGCCGGTGTGGCCGGTCGTCCCGCCGAGCACGAGGCCCACCTGCGGCGCGCCGTTGGCTACCACGCCGGCATCGCCCGCCGCGGGCCGCCGCCTCCGGCCGGGCCGCCCGCCTCGCGACCCGGCGTAGCGACCAGTGGGCCGCCGGCCGGCTAGCGGGAGGGGTGGGCCGAACGGCGGCGCCGGATGGGGACGCGGGGCCGGTAGTCGACCACCTGGCCAGCGAGCCCGGAGGTCGGCGCCAGGCGCTCCAGGAGGGTGAGGGGCGACGCGGGCACCGCCGAGTGCAGGACCGAGGCCCATCCCTCGGCCGTCGCCCGCCACGAGAACTGGACGCTGCGGGCCAGGCCGGCGGCGACCAGCTTGGCCCGCAGCGAATCGTCGGTCAGCACGCCGTGGAGGGCCTCCTCCAGGGCGGAAGCCGACGGCTCGCACACCACGCCGGCGTCACCGACCACCTCGGGCAACGAGCCGCGGTTCGACACGACGACCGGCACGCCGCAGGCCATGGCCTCTAGCGGGGTCAGCCCGAAGCCTTCCATCAGGCTGGGCTGGCACAGCGCCGCCGCCCCCGCCATGAGGGCGGCCAGATCCAGATCGCTCACCTGGCGCAGCAGCACCACCCGGCCGGGATGGCCGGGGAGGTCGGCGCCGGCGGCGGCGAACAGCTCCTCGGCGTCGTCCTCCCGGTCCGGGGGCTGCGTCGCCACCACCACCAAGCCGTGGGGCAACCCCCGCCCCGCCAGGGCGCCCATGGCGGCGCGCAGCGCCGGCAGGTTCTTACGGGGCTGGACGGTCGAGACGAACAGCACGTACGGGCGCCCCGGCTCGCCGCCCGCCCGCGCCAGGACCGCCGACGCCCCGGGGCGCTGCGGCCGGAACAGCCCCAGGTCGACGCCGAGGGGCACCACGGAGACATGGCCGGGATCGATGTCGTACTCGGCCAGGATCTGGCGGCGGGACGACTCCGAGGGGGTGATGATCCGCAGCGCGCACTCCGCCGCCAGCCGGCTGGCCCGCTCGTACTGGTCGATGAACTTGGCCTGCATCAAGGGCCGGGTGCTGGGATGGCGCCAGGTTGCCTCCTGGAGGTGGATCACCGCCGGCTCGGGCACGCCGAGCGGTCCCGAGTGCCCGTCGCACAGCCACACGTCGGGCGGCTGGCGGAAGCGGGACCGCCGCGGGTTCTCCCAGAAGCCCAGCGAGACGAGCGAGCCGAGCTCGGGGAGCACGCTGCGCCACATCCGGCCCCAGCCCGACGCCGGCTCGGCCCGGCGATGGGATTCCGGCACCCCGACCCGCAAGCGCGGGGTTCGGTTCACCATGCCGCACGCGTGCCCATCGGGAGCGAGATCGTACCGGCGCTACCGTGCCCGGGGTGGAAACGGCACCCGCCATCGCCGTGATCGTCCCCACCTTCAACCGGCCCGAGTGCGGGCCGGCCCTGCTGCGGGGCCTGGCCGGCCAGACCCTTCCGGCCGCCGCCTTCGAGGTCGTCGTGGTCGACGACTGCTCCACCGACGACACCCTGGCCCGCCTCCGCCAGGTGCAGCCCGACCTGCCCTACCGCTGCACGATCACCGCCACCAGCGCGAATCTGGGCCCCGGCGCCGCCCGCAACGTGGGGCTGCGGACGACCACCGCCCCGCTCGTCGCGTTCCTCGACGACGATTGCATCCCCGAGCCCGGCTGGTTGGCCGCCGGTCTCGACTTTCTGCAGCACCACCCCGAGGTTGGCGTGGCCCAGGGCCTGACCCGGCCGCCCGACGGCGTCGACGTCGAGCGCCTCCAGGGCCTCTACGTGTGGCGGGTCATCACCGCCGCCACGCCCTACTTCGACGCCTGCAACATCTTCTACCGCCGCGCCGCCCTCGACGCCGCCGGCGGGTTCGACACCGAGATCGGGTGGTGGCCCAGCTTCGGGTTTCCCGGTGCGGTGCCCGTCGCCTGGGGGGAGGACAGCGCCGCCGGGTGGGCGGTCGTCGAGGATGGGTGGGGCCGGGGCTTCGTGCCTGAGGCGGTGGTGATCCACGACGTCGAGCGGCGGCCGCTGCGGTGGCACCTGAAGCACGGCTACCTCGACCGGGCCATCGTCGCCCTTGCCGTGGCCCACCCGGGCTACCGGCGGGAGGCGTTCTGGCGGCCGTGGGCCTACCGGCGGGAGGACGCCGCCTTCGTGGCCGCGGTGGCCGGTGCCGCCGCCGCCACCCGCTGGCGGCCGGCCGTCCTGGCGGCCCTGCCGTACCTGTGGCTGCGCCGGCCGTCGCTGCGCAAGCAGCACTTCGTCTCGACGGGCGCCGCCTACGTCGCCGTCGATGCCAGCCGGGCCCTGGGCCGCTGGGCGGCGGCGGTCAGGTACCGGACGCTGGTGCTCTGACCAGCCGGGCGGCCCGCCGCCCCGACGCCACGCAGGCGGGAATGCCCGAGCCCCGGAGGCTCGACCCGGCCAGCGCCAGGTTGGCCGGCAGTTCCGCCTCCAGCCGCTCGATGCGCTCGGCGTGGCCGACCTCGTATTGAGGAAACGCCGACCGCCACCGCACCACCCGCCCGGCAACCGGCTCGGCCTTGGTGGCGAGGGCCCCGGCCACTTCGTCCTGCAGCCGGTCAATCAGCTCCTCGTCCACGAGCTCCAACGCCCGCTCGTCCCCCGAGCGCCCGGCCGACACCCGCACCACCATGGTGGCCGGGTCGGACCAATGGGGCCACTTGGCCGACCCGAACGAGCACGCCGTCATCAACCGTCGCTCGGCCCGCGCGACTAACCACCCTGAGACGCCGTCGGGTACCCGCAGGTCGGCTCGCGGGTAGGCGAGGGTGGCCAGGGCGACGGAGGACCAGCGAATGGCGTTCAGGCCGGCCGCCACCTCCGGCAGGGCGGTGCTGAGGAGCCGGCCGGCGACGGGCGCCGGGGCGGCCAGCACCGCGGCGTGGAAGGACCCGACCGGGTCGACCTCGACCGGGCCCCCTTTTCCCAACCGCAGGGTGGTGACGGCCGCCGGCTCGAAGCGCACGCCGCGGTCCCGCAGCGCCTCGACCAGCCGTTCGATCAGGCGTCCCATTCCGCCCCGCGGCGCCAGGAACACCGGTCCCTGCGGGGACGGGGGAAGGCCGCGCAGGGCGAGGAGGAGGCTGCGGCGGCTGCGGGCCGCCCGCAGCAGCTGGGGCACGGTGGCCTCCGCCGAGAGCTCCTCGGTGCGCCCGGCGTGGATGCCGCCCACCAGCGGGTCGACCAGGCGCTCCGCCACCTGGCGGCCGAAACGCCGGCCCACCAGCTCCGCCACCGCCACGTCCCCCGTCGGGGCGGTGGGTGGCAGCACCAGGTCGAGTCCGGCGCGCAGCATGCCCGCCGGGCTGAGGATGCCCGATGCCGCCACCGGGCCGAGGCGGGCCGGGGCGCCCAGCACGAGGCCCTCGGGGAGGGGCCGGAGCCGGCCGCCGACCCACAGCATCGCCTTCCGGGCGGCGGGGGCGACCAGCTCGTCGGTCAGGCCCAGCTCGGCGGCCAGGTCCACCGCGTCGGGCACCCGGGCGATGAAGGCGTCGGCGCCGGTGTCGACGGGATGGCCGAGGAACGGCTCGGTCTGGATGCGCCCCCCGAGGGGGCCGGGGTCGATGACGGTGACCTCGGCGGGCTCGGGTCCCGTGGCCAGCTCCCACGCCGCGGCCAGGCCGGCGATGCCGCCGCCGATGACGGCGACGCTCAAGCGCCGTGGACCAGATCGACCAGCCGGGCGAGGATGTCGGGCTCGGTGGCGGGAAGCACGCCGTGGCCCAGGTTGAAGATGTGCCCCGGGCCGGGGCCGGCGTCGTCGAGGACGGCGCGGGCCGCCTCGGCCACCACCTCCCAGGGGGCCAGGCAGGTAACGGGGTCGAGGTTGCCCTGGACGGCCCGGCTCGGCCCGATGCGGTGGCGGGCCTCGCCGAGTGGCACCCGCCAGTCGACGCCCACCACGTCGGCACCCGCCTCCGCCATGAGACCGAGCAGCTCCCCGGTCCCCACGCCGAAGTGGATCCTGGGCACGCCCAGGTCGGCCAGCCCGGCCAGCACCTTGGTCGTGGCGGGCAGGACGTGGCGGCGGTAGTCGGCTGGCGACAGCGCCCCGGCCCAGCTGTCGAACAGTTGGACGGCGGCGCAGCCGGCGGCTACCTGGGCCCGCAGCGACACCAGCGCCAGGTCGGCCAGGCGGTCGGCCAGCGCCGCCCAGGTGGCCGGCTCGGTATGCATCAACAGCTTGGTCTTGACGTACTCGCGCGACGGGCCGCCCTCGATCAGGTAGCTGGCCACGGTGAACGGCGCCCCGGCGAAGCCGATGAGCGGAACGTCGAGTTCCTTGACGACCATCTTCACCGTCTCGAGGACCCATGGGGTGTCCTGCTCCGGTTCGAGGGGCCGGATCCTGGCGAGGTCGGCGGCGCCGCGGAACGGGTTCTCGACGACCGGGCCCCGCCCCGCCTTAACGTCGACCCCGAACCCGATGGCGGCCACCGGCACCACGATGTCGGAGTACAGGATGGCGGCGTCCACCCCGTAGCGGCGGACCGGTTGGAGGGTGATCTCGGCCGCCAGCTCCGGCTGGTGAAGGGCGTCGAGAATGCTGCCGTCACCCCGGATGGCCCGGTACTCGGGGAGCGCCCGCCCCGCCTGGCGCATGAACCACACCGGCCGGTGCGTCACCGGCCGGCGGCGGCAGGCATCGAGGAATGCCGTGTTGGGGGCGGCCACCGGGCCACCGTACCCGGCCGGTTGCGGCTGCCGTTGGTGCCCCAGGAGGGGCGGCAGCGACGTGGAACAATGGCCGACCGTGCCGGCCGCCGTGGTTGTGGATCCCGACGTGGCCGGCCCGTCGTCGAGCCCGGGACGCCGGCGGGTCGGGGTCCCCCTGGCCGTCGCCGTGGCCGTGGTGCTCCTGGCCGAGCTCGTGGTGCGGGGAGCCAGCTCGCGACTGGCCGCGCCCAGCGCCTGGCCGTCGCCCGAGCTGCAGAAGAAATACGACCGGATCGTGGCCCTGGCCGGCGCCCACCGCCGGACCGACGTGGTGTTGGTGGGCGATTCCATGCTCGACGCCGCCGGTGACCCGTCGGCGTTGCGAGCCGCCGGCGCGCCCCCCGGGATCTACAACGCCTCCATCGCGGGCGAGACCCTGCCCGCCATCGCCGACTGGACGGAGCGGATCGTCGTGCCCCGGCTGCACCCCCGGCTGGTGGTGATCGGATTCTCCGCCAACGAGCTGAACCCGGCGGTGCTGGCGCCCGCCTCGGGGTTCGCCGCCTACCGGCGGTCGCGGGCGGTGCGGGCGGCGTCGGGAAACGGCGACGTGGTGGACCGGGCCGATGCCTTCCTGCGCCAGCACTCCTACCTGTACCGCTACCGCGACGTGCTGCGCCACCCGTTGGGTGACCCAGCGGCGGCCGCAGTGTTCGACCCGCCACTGGCGGCCGATGGCCATGACCTCAACTTCGCCGACCAGGGCTACCTGGCGGGGGGCCTGCCGCACGCCAAGAGCATCGTCACCGGGATCATGGCCACCCTGGCGGGCTTCAAGGTCGGCCCCGACAACGTCGCCATCCTGCAGCACCTCCTCGCCTGGCTGCGCGGCCAGGGGATCGCGGCGCTGTTTGTGGCCATGCCGGTCACCGCCGACCTCATCTCGCTGTTCCCCGGTGGGGCGCCTACCTACCAGGGCGCCACCGCCGCCTTCCAGTCGGTCGCCGCGGGGACAGCCGCGACGTTCGTGGCGCCGGGAACGTGGCCGACCAGTCTCTTCGCCGATCCCGTCCACCTCAACGGGGCGGGGACCGCCCGCTTCTCCTCCTACCTGGCCCCCCTGATTTCGTCGGCGGCGCGGTGACCTTCAACTCCCTGCAGTACGCCCTCTTCCTGCCGGTCGTCCTGGCCATCTACTGGGCCCTGCGCCGGCGGGGCCAGAACGTGCTGCTGCTGATCGCCTCGTACCTCTTCTACGGGTCGTTCAACTGGCGGTTTCTCGGTCTGCTGATCCTGACCACGGTCACCGACTACACCGTGGGCCGGCTGCTGGAGGTCACCGAAGACCCCGCCCGCCGCAAGCGGATCTTCGCGGTCAGCCTCATCGTCAACCTGACCGTGCTCGGGTTCTTCAAGTACTTCAACTTCTTCGCCAGCGACGGTGCCCGTTTCCTCGGCCACCTCGGGCTCCACCTGGCGCCGCCGGTCCTGCGGGTCCTGCTGCCCGTCGGCATCTCGTTCTATACCTTTCATGGTATGTCGTATACGTTCGATGTCTACCGGCGCGATATCGAGCCGACACACTCGCTCCTCAACTTCGCGGTGTTCGTGGCCTTCTTCCCCCAGCTGGTCGCCGGCCCCATCGGGCGGGCCCACCTCCAGCTGCCCCAGTTCGAGCGGGACCGCACCCCGCCCGACTGGGACCGGATCCGTCAGTCGGTGTTCCTCATCCTCCTCGGCCTGTTCAAGAAGGTCGCCATCGCCGACATGCTGGCCCCGTACGTCAACCGCGCCTTCTCGGCGCCGGGTTCGTCCAGCGCGGTGGCCCTCGTCGTCGGGGTGTGGGCCTTTGCCTTCCAGATCTACGGGGACTTCTCCGGCTATTCGGACATCGCCCGGGGATCGGCCTTCCTGCTCGGCATCACCCTGCCGGAGAACTTCAACCAGCCCTACTTCTCGCGCAGCATCACGGAGTTCTGGCGGCGCTGGCACATCTCCCTGTCGACGTGGCTCCGCGACTACCTCTACATCCCCCTCGGGGGCAACCGCGGCTCGGCGGCGGCCACGTACCGCAATCTCATGCTGACCATGCTGATCGGAGGCCTTTGGCACGGCGCCGCCCTGACCTTCGTGGTGTGGGGCGGCCTTCACGGCGTCTACCTGTCGCTGGAGCGCCGCGCCGCCACCGCCTCGGGGGCGGCGGATGACTACCGCCGGCCGTGGGCCCTGCGCCGGGACCTGGTGCGGACCGTGTTCACCTTCCAGCTGGTGAGCCTGGCGTGGGTGTTCTTCCGCGCCCCGTCGCTGCACGACGCCGTCCATTACCTGGCCGACATCGCCCGGCTCCAGCACGGGGCCACGGACCACAACGCCGTGCTCATGCTGGCCCTGGCGGCCGGCGCCATGATCTTCGTCGACTACGTGCAGCTGCGGGCCCGGGACCACACCGCTTTCGTCTCGTGGAACCCGGCGGTGCGGGGGCTGATGTACGGGGCCATGATCGTGCCCATCATCATTTTCAGCGGGGGCACACCGGTGCCGTTCATCTACTTCCGCTTCTAAGCGGCGCGGCGTTTCACGCGAGGGCGGTGAGGCTCGGCGCCGGCCCGGCCTGGGCCCGCCGCTCGGGTTCCGTCGGCCGGCGGGGGTTGTGGCGGGCCAGGGCGAAGAGCCGACGGGCCCGCTCGCCGCTGGTCGGGTTGTGGCGGATGGTAGCGCCGGCGAGCGCCTTGGCGCCCCGGGCCAGCAGGAGCAGCCGCCCGACGACGGTGATCGCCTCCGCCCGGGCCCGGCCCTCGTGCTTGCACAGGTACAGGTAGCGGCTGCGCCGGCCCTGCACCGGGGTGACCTCGACCATCCCGGGCTTGAAGACGGACGCGTGACCGACGTGGACGACCTCGGCCTCCGGGCAGCTGGCCAGGGCCCAGCCGGCGTCGGCCAGGCGGCGGCTCAGGTCGGTGTCCTCGTAGAACAGGAAGAACCGCTCGTCGAAGGGGCCGACCTGGGCCAGGGCGGCGACCCGCAGCACGAGACAGCAGCCCTGCAGAAAGCCCTCGGGGTCGGGCGGCTCGGTGATGTCCGTCCAGTCCTGGCGCCAGGCGTAGCGGGCGCTCGGGTAGGCGATGCGGCTGGCGCCGGCCCGGCCCTCGGAGTCCAAGATGGTGGGCACGACCGCACCCACCTTGTCGTTCTGGTCGAGAACCCCGAGCAGGCGGGCGACGGCGCCGGGGCGCAGCACGGTGTCGTCGTTGAGCACCAGCACGGCGCGGGCGGGGCTCGGGGGCGGGGCGGCGATGAGCGGGCGGAGCACCTGGTTGTGGTTGGCCCCGAATCCCAGGCGCGACCGGTTGGCGATGACCGCGACATCGGGGAAGTCCCGGGCCAGCATCTCCCGGCTGCCGTCGCCCGAGCAGTTGTCGATCACCGTGGCCCGCCAGGTCAGGCCGACGCAGGCGGCGGGCAGCGAGTCGAGGCAGCGGCGGACAAGCTCGCGGTTCTCGTGGTTGACGATCGAGATGGCGACGTCGGCCACCGCGGCAAGGGCCGGCATGGTGCGCTCAGGCGGCGTAGGCCCGGACCACCAGGCTGATGCGGCTGACCAGGTCCGAGTCCCGCCAGGTCTCGGTGTGGCGGTCGGTCACCGTGTCGCTGACGTCGTCGACCCGGTCGAACCCGGCCCGCAGGAGCACGTGGCGCAGCAATTCGAAGTCGTAGATGATGTTGTGGTGGTCGAGGAGGGCCACCGCCGGCTTGCGGCCGACCGAGCCAGGGCCCCGGCGGGGGGCGGCCGGGTCACTGGTGGTGCCGAAGATGGGCACCAGCAGTTCCCATTTCTGGTCGGTCGGAGCGGCCAGATAGGCGGGCAGGATGGTGGACGCGTCGGGGACGTGGATCTCGGCGTAGCCGCCCGGGGCCAGGATGCGACGCCATTCCCGGAGGGTGCGGTGGATGGAACCGGGGTGGACATGCTCGAGCACGTGGATGGCCAGCAACTCGTGGACCGAGGCGTCGGGAAAGGGGAGCTTCCAGCTGTGGGCCACGTGCTCGAGGTGGCGTGACCTGCGGTCGGCGTCGACGTGGATGTAGCCGGCGCTGGGGAATTCCCCGCCCCCGATCTCGACCCGCAGCGGCGCGACAACTTCGCCGTCGAGGTCCAGCCGCCGGCGCACGCCGGCGGGGAGGTGGCGCACCCAGCCGGCGTGGCCGGTTGCGATAGCCCGGCGCAGCGGCATGGCGGGGTAGCGGCGGAGCAGCTCGACGAGGCGGTGGCGGTTGCGGTGGGCGGCGGCCGCCAGGTCGGGGCGGCGCACGAGGCGCCGGGCACCTCGGGGGTAGGGGGCGTCGTAGGCGAGGGCTCCCGGGGCCCGGGGGACCGGGTCGCTCAGGTCGCGGGGGCCGGCGGCGTCCATCCCGCGGTCAGCCGGCGCGCTGCCAGAACACGCCGGTCCAGTCGATTCGCTCGATCGGCTCGCTGATGCCGTGCTCGGCCCGGTAGTCCTCCACCGCCGCCCGGCAGGCGGGCACGGCGCCGTAGTCGTCGATGATGGCGTAGCCGCCGACCGACAGCTTCGGATACAGCGAGGTGAGGATGTCGGTGGTGGAGCCGTACATGTCGCCGTCGGCGCGCAGGACCGACAACCGTTCGATGGGCGCGGTCGGCAGGGTCTCGTTGAACCATCCCGGCAGGAAGCGGACCTGCTGGTCGAGCAGGTTGTACCGGGAGAAGTTCCGCTTCACCTCCTCCAGGGATACGGCGAGGGCGTCCTTGGTCCAGTGCTCGTCGCCCCGGTCGGCGGGGTGCTTCGGGTCGGGCTTGGGAAGGCCCTGGAACGAGTCGGCGACCCACACCCGCCGGCTGGTGTCGCCCCTCGCCGCCAGGACGGCCCGCATGAAGATGGCGGCGCCGCCCCGCCACACGCCGCACTCGATGACATCGCCGGGAATCTCGTCGGCGATGACCCGCTCCATGCAGAACTGCAGGTTGTTGAGGCGCCGCAACCCGATCATGGTCTCGGCCCGCTCCGGCCAGTCGCGGCCATCCTCCCGGTACTCCGGATTGAACGGCGCCCGGCGGTGCACGACCCAGTCCTGCCGGTCGAGGCCGCGCTGGATGAGCGGCCACAGCCGGCGCCGCCACCCGGGAAAGGGCTCGACCGGTACGAGGTCGTCGTCGAAGCCGTAGCGGGTGAGGCAGCGCTTGATCAGATCGAGGTACAGCCCCACCGGTGACAGCTCGGCCGCCGGTTCTCGGACCAGCGCAAGCGGGTCGTAGTAGGGCAGGGGCACGGGCATCGGCAGGATGGTACTCAGGTCGTCGTCCGCCCCGGCATCTCCTCGCCGCGATGCTCGATCCGCTGCCAGGTGTGGTCGGTGCGCACGTCGCCGTCGATCGAGATGCTGGCATCGAGGTCGGCGGGGCCGGTCACGCCGAGTACCGGCGGCACGAAGAACGACGGGCCCCCCGGGTCGCTGCGCAGGACGGTCCCTTCGCTGTCGGTGATGTCCGTGTCGATGTGGAAGGTGCCGCCGCCGCCCAGGCGGAGCCGGAAGCTGACCCGGACCTCGGCCTCCTCGCCGGCGGCGTAGGACTTCCACCGATCGGCCAGGGCCGTCTGCATGCTGTAGGCCAGGCTGCCGTCGCCCGACATGACGCGGAAGATGAGGCCGGGACCGTCGACCGGCGCCTGGAAGCGCAGACCCATCAGGTAGGTGACCACCTCCCCCTGCCGGACACGGTCGACGGCCACGCCGTCGTCGTTCACCAGCTCCCGGCGCAGGACCTGGACAAACGCCCCAGGATCGTCCTCGTCGCCGCCCGCCAACAGCTGGTGGAATCGGGCGATGGCGGTGTCGGTCGGCCCGTCGTAGTCCACCCGGCCCTGATGGACGACCACCGTGCGGGGGCACAGCAGGTGGACGGCGTGCATGTGGTGGCTCACGAACACAATCGTCGTGCCTGACCGCTGGAGCTCCCGCATGCGCTCGAGGCAGCGGAGCTGGAAGGCGACGTCGCCCACCGCCAGCACCTCGTCGACGATCAGCACGTCGGGGGCCACGTGGATCGCGACCGAAAAGCCGAGCCGCATGAACATGCCGCTGGAATAGAACTTGACCGGCGTGTCGATGAAGTCGGCCAGATCGGCGAAGGCCACGATCTCCTGGAAACGCTGCCGGATCTCGGCCTTGGTGAGTCCCAGCAGCATCCCGTTGACAAAGACGTTCTCCCGCCCGGTCATCTCGCTGTGGAACCCCACCCCCACGCTGAGCAGCGGGGCGATGCGCCCCCGGATGCTCATGGTCCCGCTGGTCGGCTGGCTGACGCCGGCGATCAGCCGGAGCAGGGTCGACTTGCCGGCGCCGTTGCGACCCACGATGCCGACCGTCTCGCCCCGGCGGATGTCGAGGTCGACGTCGCGGAGGGCCCACAGCGGGCTGCGGTTGGGCGGCCCGAAGGGCACCAGCGACCGCAGCAGGCTGCGTTCCCGGATCTGCCAGTAGCGCTTACTGACGCCGTGGAGCTGGATGACCGGCTGGGTCACGGCCGCCGCCGCCACCGCCGCCGTGCCGAGTGCCTCACCGCGGCGTCACAGGAGGTCGACGAAGAGGCGGTCGTTGCGCCGGTGGATGGCCACCGCCACCACGGTGAGGGCGGCGGTCACCGCGAGGGAGACGACGAGGGCCCGACCGGAGGGACCGGGCGAACCGACGGCCGCCGTTTGGAAGAGCTGGACGATCCCGGTGAGCGGGTTAAAGTCCAGCCACGGCCCGGCCGATTTCAGGGAGCTGGCGGGATAGACGATCGGGGTCAGGTAGAGCCAGACGAGTACGACGGCCGAGACCATGAACTTGAGATCGCGGAAATACACGTACAGCGCCGCCAGCACCAGGCCGGTCGCCGACGCGAACGCCACGGCCATGGCGGCGGCGGGGATGAGAAGGAACAGCCGGGCTGACGGGGACACCCCGACCACCGGGAGCTCGGCCAGCAGGATGACGGCCGCGGTGGCCAGCAGCACGAGGTTGGCGCAGGGCGGAACGAGGGCGAGGATGGCGCGGGGGAACCACACCTTGTCGGTGAGTCCCGAGGCGTCCACGATTGACGTGGTCGATGAGGTCACCGAGGTCGACACGAACACCCACGGCACCATGCCGGCCAGGACGAATCCGGCGTAGCTGAAGCCCCGCCCGGATCCGAATCCCGCCACCCGGGAAAAGATGAACACCATCACGATCGACTGCAGAAGGGGCAGGGCGACCGACCACAGCACCCCGAGGGTCGCCCGCTTGTAGCGCACCTGGAAGTCCTTGCGGGACAAGGCGACCAAGACGCCCCGGAATCGCCACAGGCCGTTCAGCCAGTCGCGCAACGACACCGGGCGGGAGTCCAAGGTGAGCGTCGGTCCCGGATCGGTCACTGCTGAGGTCTCTGTCACCGGAACCGGCGCGAGGCGGCGCGGCTCATGATCTCGGGCGACTCTAGCCAACGGGACCGTTCCGACCGGCCCATGGCGAGCGGGTCATGCCAAGATCCTGCGGGTGGAGAGGCGAGCCCACCGATGACCGGCGCCCTCTCGGTGGTGGCGACGGTTGTCTTCGTGGCGTCGGGGCTGCTCGTGGCGGTGACGCTGTGGCGGCGCGTCTTCGGGAATTGGCGGGGGTCGCTGGCGGTCACCGCGGTGGCGTTGATCTGGCTGTGTTGGGCGTTGGTCGTCGCCCAGCTGTTGGGGGCGATCGGACTGTTGCGGTCGCTCCCGCTGGTCGTGGCGGCCGTGGCCAGCGCCGTGGCGGCGGTGGCACTGGCCGGCGGGTGGCCGGGGGGGTGGCGGGGGGTGTCACGGATTTCCGTCGTGGACACGACGGAAATCCATGACACCCCCGCAGCGAGTCCCCTCGCCGGGGCGTCCCCCGGTGCCGACGCCGTGGCCCCCGCCGGCTGGCAGGACACGGCGCTCACCGTGGGCGTGGTGGTCCTGGTCCTGCTGGTGGCCGCCGTCTGGGCCGCCCGCACCGTGATCGCCCTGCGGCGGGGGATCAACGATCCCGACTCGCTCGGCTACCACCTGCCCTTCATGGCGACCTTCGCCCACAGCGGCTACGCCGACCAGCACCGCCTGTTGATCCCCCTCTACCCGGTGCAGTTCTACCCGGCCAATGACGAGCTGCTCAGCGCGGTGGCGCTGCTGCTCACCCGTTCCGTCGCCTTCGCGGCGTTGAAGAACCTGCTCTTCGGCGCGTTGGTCGTGGTGGCGGCCCACGCCATCGGCCGCCGCTACCGGGCGGGACGGCTGGCCGTCGCCGGCGCCGCCGTGGTCCTCGGCTTCCCGGTGATCGCCTACTCCCAGCCAGGGTCGGCGGTCAACGACAGCCTGATGCTGTTCGCCCTTCTCGGCGGGCTGGCCGTACTGGCCCACGCCGGAGACCGCCCGGCGCCCTACCTGCTGGCCCTGGCGGCCGCCGGGCTGGCGTTGGGCGTCAAGTTCTCCGCCATCGTCCCGGCGGCGGCGCTGGCGGCGCTGGCCGTCGTGCTGCTGGTGGCCCGCGTGGGTCGCCGCCGGGTGCCCTGGACCGTTGCCGGCCTCCTGACCAGTGCCGCCATCGGCGGATCCTGGTACCTCCGCAACGCCATCAGCAACCGCAACCCGGTGCCCCCCGACCGCCTCGGACTGGGTCCCGTCCACCTCACGACCGTCACGTCCTATCTGGGCCGCACCGCCTTCTCGGTCGCCCACTACCTGATCCACGGCCGCTACCTGGCGGTGTTCGGGCACAGCGCGGTGCGGGCCCTCGGTCCGGTGGGCGTCGTCCTCGCCCTCGCCGGGGTGGTGGCGGCGCTCGTCGTTCTCGTCGCCCCCTCCGTTCTCGCCCAAGGCGCCGGCGGTGACGGGTTCCTCCGGGGCCTGGCCGCCTTCTGCCTCGCCGGCCTGGCCGGCTATTTCGTGACGCCGGCCGGGGCGGCGGGCACCGCGGCCCAGATCCCGTACGCCATTACCGTCAACCTGCACTACGCCGCGCCGGCGCTGCTGGCCGGAATACTCCTCGCCACCCTGGCCGCAGCCCGGTGGCGAGCGTCCTGGATCGTGCCTCTGGTCGGACTGGCGGCGGTGTTGACCAGTTTCGGACCCGGCCGGAGCATCGCCGTCTGGTTCCCCGAGGTCGGCGGACACCGTTTCCTGCTGCTGGCGGGGGCGGCGGCGGCCGGCGGCGCGGCGGCACTGGCGTCGTCCCGACGCCGGTTCCAGTCGGCGCTGCGGCCGCTGGTGGCCCTAACCGCGGCCGCCACGCTGGTGGGATTGGTCGCCATCGCCGGGCAGACGCCCAGCCATGAGGCAGGGGACGAGGTGGTGCAGTGGGCCGCCCAGGGCCCGCCCACCAGCGTGGCGGCGTGGATCGCCAACATCGCCGACCTCTACGGGCCGCACGCCCGCAACCGGGTCACGGTGGTGGCGGCGCTCGACCACGGGGCGGCCGTGCCCGTCGACACCTGCCAGGGATGGAAACAGGCCGTGGTGGCCGGGCACTTTCCGTACACCGCGGTGATCGCCGGGACCGCCTGGGCCCGCTGGCTGCGGGCCGATCCCGCCTTCGCGCCCGTCGCCAAGGACGCCGGGACGACCGTCTTCCGGGTGGTCGGCGCCCCCGATCTGGCCTGCGCCGGCCAAACGAATTCCGGCGCCGACTTCTGGGTCGTGCCGGGACCCTGACGCACCCGCCGCGACCGGGGTGGTTTGCGTCGGGTACGGATCCTGGCGCATAGTCGACGTTCCCCATATGCCCCATCCGGATCTGGCGGCCGAGCAGGCGCACATCGATCACGCCTACGAGCAGTTGGAGGCGATGCGAGCCAATGCCCTGGCTGGCCTTCGCGCCGCGTTCAGTGAACGGGGCGGCACCTTTCAGGCGATCACCGAACGCGACATCCGGGTACGCACCAGCCTGAACCGCCTCGAGCAGCTGCAGCTTGGCCGCGAGTCGCTCGTCTTCGGCCGGATCGACCAGGCGGGAGACCGTGGCGACCGCCGGCCCGAGGTGTTTCACATCGGGCGTCTGGCGGTGGCCGACGAGGACCTGGAGCCGTTGGTCGTGGACTGGCGGGCGCCGGTGGCGGAGCCGTTCTACCGGGCCACTGGAGCCCAGCCGATGGGGCTGGTCCGCCGCCGCCATTTCCTGACCGAGGGCCGGCGGGTGCTCGACCTGGAAGACGAGTTGTTCGGCGAGCCAGGCGCCGGGGGCGGCGACGACGGCGGCTTCGGGGCCGGCCTGGCGGGGTCGGCGACGCTTCTCGCCGCCCTGGGCCGCTCCCGGACCGGTCGGATGCGGGACATCGTGGCCACCGTCCAGCGCGAGCAGGACGAGATCATCCGCAGCCCCCTGAGCGGGGTGCTGGTCGTCCAGGGCGGCCCGGGCACCGGCAAGACGGCGGTGGCCCTGCACCGCGCCGCCTACCTCCTCTACACCTACCGGTTCCCCCTGGAGAGTCAAGGGGTGCTGGTCGTTGGACCGAACCCGCTGTTCCTCCGCTACATCGAGCACGTCCTGCCGTCGCTCGGCGAGACCGGGGTGGAGATGTCCACCGTCGGCCGGCTGGTCAGCCAGGTGACGGCCACCGGGGCCGAGGAGGAGGCCACGGCGGCGTTGAAGGGCGACGCCCGCATGGCCTCGTTCCTGGCCCGGGCGGTGGCCAACCGGCAACGACCGCTGCGCCACCCCGTCGAGGTGCCATACGGCCCGGTCATCCTGACGCTGACGCCGGCCGCCGCCGGCGAGATCGTGGCGACCGCCAAGCGGCGGGCGGGAACCCATAACGCCCGTCGGCGGCTGGTGGAGCAGCTGCTGTGGCGCCACCTCCACGGCCGGCTCCTCGAAGCCCGGGCCCGGACCGCCCGCGAGGACAACGTGGCCCCATTGACCGGGCCGTGGACCGCATCGACCGGCACCGACGAGTCGGTCGCCGAGGTCGAGCCCCTCCCCGCCGCCGAGGAGATCACTCCCGCCGAGCTCGGGACGGAACTGCGCCGCCTGCCGGTCGTGGTCGAAGCCCTTGACCGCATCTGGCCGGTCCTCACGCCACAAGAGGTGCTCCACGACCTCTTCGGCGCCGCGCCGCTCGTCGCCCTGGCCGGGCGCGGCGTGCTGAGCGACGAGGAGCAGCAGCTGCTGCTCCGCCCGCGCTCGGAGTCGGCGGATGCGGTTGCCTGGACCGAGGCCGACCTGGCGCTCCTCGACGAGGCTCGGGCCTTACTGGGCACCCCTCGCCGGCGGTCGGGAAACGATCGGGTCAACGGTGACGACGACGGTCCCCGCGCCTATGGGCACATCGTGGTGGACGAGGCGCAGGACCTGTCGCCGATGCAGTGGCGCATGTTGGGCCGCCGCAGCCTGTCGTCCTCCATGACGATCGTCGGTGACATCGCCCAGGCCACCGGCTCGTGGGCGCCGAGGTCGTGGTCCGAGGCGCTGCAGCACCTGCCGACCAAGCGGGGCTCCCGGGTCGTCGAGCTGACCGTCAACTACCGCACCCCGAGCGAGGTGATGGATCTGGCCGGCCGGGTCCTGGAAGCGGCGGCGCCGGGAATGGTGGCGCCCCAGTCCGTGCGGTCGACCGGGCAGGAACCCCGGATCCTGGCCACCGGCGCCGGCTCCCTGGCGACCACCGTGGTCGAGGTGGTCACGCAGGAGTCGGCGGCTCTCGGCAGCGAGTCGGAACTGGGCGGCACGGTGGGGGTGATTTGCGCCCCCTCGATGGTCGGCGTGGTCGGCCAGGCGTTGGCCACGGCCGGCGTCGAGTTCGGGACGTTGGAGGCAGGGGCGCTCGACGACCAGGTGACCCTGGTGTCGGTGCGGTCGGCCAAGGGTCTGGAGTTCGACACCGTGGTCGTGGTCGAGCCCGCCCTGATCGTCGCCGAATCGGCGCAGGGGCTGCGGGCGCTGTATGTCGCGCTGACCCGTGCCACCCGCCGGCTGGCGGTCGTCCACCACCTGCCCCTCCCGGAACCGCTGGCCCACCATCCCGAGGGCGGCTGAGCCGCGTGCTCCGTCGCGTCCTGGCCGCCGTCGCCGGCGGGGTGCTGCTGGCCGGTGGGTGCAGCGGCGGGGGCGGAACGCCGCCGGCGACGTCCACCACCGCGGCGGTGGCCACGACTGCCCCGCCGCCCGGCGATCGGCAACTGCAGTCCATCGTGGTCCAAGCCGGCGACCTGCCGGCGGGATGGACGGCGAAACCGGCCCACCCGCCCACCGACCGGGCCGCCGCCGACGCCGCCTACGCCCAGTGCATGGGCATCGCCGACACCGACGGCGACCAGGTGGCCATGGCCTACTCGCCGGACTTCACCAACGGGTCACTGGTCATCGCCTCGACCGCCGCGAGCTACCGCACCCGCACGGCGGTCCCTGTCGACGCCGCCGCCCTGCTCAACCCGAAGGCGTCGGCGTGCCTGCTCCAGGTCGGGAAAGGGCGCCTGGCGGCCAGCCTCCCCAAGGGGGCCACGATCAAGACCGACACCCTGAAGATCACGCCGGGTCCCGGCAGCGGGCCCGCCAACGTGGTGGCCACGGCCGCCTCGTCGGTGAGCTACGTGGCCGCCGGCCACCAGCTGAGCCTGAACGACACCATCGTGTGGCTGGCCGCACCCCGCATCGAGGCTCGCATCGACTTCTACTCCGTGGGAACGCCGATCAACCCCGCCGTCGAGGCGGCGGTCGTCGCCCAGGTGGCCCATCGGGTCACCTTCGGCTCCTAGCCGAACAGGCGACGCAGGATCCCGTCCTTCAACTTGGTGTAGGGCGGGTAGCTGAACGACGGGTCGAACCAGGTGGCCCGGTCGAGAACCCCCTTGCGGTGGCTGAAGGTCTCCAGGCCGTCGCGCCCGTGGTAGGCGCCCATGCCGCTGTCGCCCACCCCGCCGAACGGCAGCCCCGGGGTGGCGATCTGCAAAACCGTCCCGTTGACGCAGACACCGCCCGACGAGGTGCGGGCCACGACCCGCTCGGCGGTCGCCGGCTCGGCGGTGAAGACGTACAGCGCCAGCGGCCTCGGGTGGGCGTTGACGGTGTCGATGGCGGCGTCGACGTCGGGGACGGGGAGCACCGGCAGGATGGGCCCGAAGATCTCGTCGGCCATGACCGCCTCGTCCCACGAGGCGTCCCGCACGATGGTGGGGGCCACGTACTTGTCGCCCGGGTCGATCTGGCCCCCGGCCACGATGCGGCCGGGGTCGACGTCGGCCAGGAGATCGGACAGGCGCCGAAGGTGGCGGTCATTGACGATGCGGGCGTAGTCCCGGCTGGCTTGGGGATCGGGGCCGTAGAAATCCCGAACGGCGGCGGTCAGCTTGCCGAGCAGCGCCTGTTCGACGTCGCGGTGCACCAGCGCGTAGTCCGGCGCCAGGCAGGTCTGACCGGCGTTGAGGAATTTGCCCCAGGCGATGCGCCGGGCGGCGACGTCAAGGTCGGCGTCGCGGTCCACGATCACCGGGCTCTTCCCCCCGAGCTCCAGGGTGACGGGGGTCAGATGCTTGGCTGCCGCGGCCATCACCAGGCGGCCGACCCGGCCATTGCCGGTGTAGAGGATGTGATCCCACCGCTCCTCCAGCAGGCCCGTGGTCTCCTCCGGTCCCCCTTCCACGATGGTCACCGCCCGCTCGTCGAGGTACTGGGGCACCAGCCGGGCCATGAGCGCCGAAGTGGCCGGGGCCAGCTCCGACGGCTTGCCCACGACGGCGTTGCCGGCGGCGATGGCGAAGGCCATCGGAAGCAGCAACAGGTGGATGGGGTAGTTCCACGGGGCGATCACCAGCACCACGCCGAGCGGCTCCAACACCACCCGGGCCCGTCCCACTCCGAGGCGGACCGGGACGTGGACGGCCTTCGGTTCCGCCCACCGGCCGAGGTGGCGGTAGAGCGCCGAGATCTCGGCGTTGATGGCCCCGATGTCCGTGGCCCGGCCCTCGGTGGTCGGCTTGTGCAGGTCGGCGGCCAACGCCGCCAACCACTCAGCCTCCTTCTCCTTCAGCATCCGCTGCAGCTGGCGGAGCTGGCTGCGACGCCACTCCAGGGGGCGGGTCAACCCGCTGTCGTAGCCGCGCCTGAGATGTTTGGCCACCTCGGCCGGCGTCATGATCTCGGCCATGTCGCCAACGTACGCCGCGGGAACCTCGAAAGCGGCCACGATGGGCCGGTGAACCCGGCCCCGCCCGTCGATCCCGCTGGTCTCGACCCTGACCCCCTCACCCAGTTCCGGCGCTGGTTCGCCGACGCCGTCGCCGCGGGCGTACCCGAACCCGAGGCCATGTGCGTCGCCTCGGTCGGCGAGGACGGGATCCCGTCGGGCCGCATGGTCCTGATGAAACGGGTCGACCAGCGGGGCTTCGTGTTCTTCACCAACTACCGCAGTCAGAAGGGCAGGGAACTGGCCGCCAACCCTGGGGCCGCCCTGGTCTGGCGCTGGTTCGCCCTGGAGCGCCAGGTGCGGGTCCGGGGCCGGGCCGAGATGGCCGGGGCCGACGAATCCGACGCCTATTTCGCCACCCGGCCGAGGGGTGCCCAGATTGGGGCCTGGGCATCGCCGCAGAGCCAGGTGCTGGCCGACCGGGCCGAGCTTGAGGCCCGGGTCGCCGAAGCGGCCGCCCGTTTCGGCGACAGCCCGATCCCCCGGCCGCCGTGGTGGGGCGGGATCCGGGTGGTGCCGGACAGCGTCGAGTTCTGGCAGGGCCGGGAGAGCCGCCTCCACGATCGGGTGCGCTACCGCCGCCCCTCCGCCGGCGACGAGCCCGGGCCGGCGTGGCGACTCGAACGTTTGGCCCCCTGACGGGAACGCCGGGAAGGGAAAGCGGCGGCGAAGGAGGTAGAAAGATGCCCATGGATGGCGATACCGGTTCCCTCGAAGTCGACCTCGAGACCTTCGCCGCGGCCCACGCCGGCGGGGCGGCGGTCCTCGACGTGCGCAATCCCGACGAGTACGAGTCGGGCCACGTCCCCGGCGCCGTGCTGATCCCCCTGGGCGAGCTCGGCGCCCGCCAGGACGAGATCCCCGACGGCGACCCCGTCTACGTGATCTGTGCCATGGGGGGCCGCAGCCTGCAGGCCACCAAGGCCATGGTCGACGCCGGCTACCCCGCCGTCTCGGTCGCCGGCGGGACCAAGGGTTGGATCGAGCGCGGGCATCGCGTCGTCACCGGCACGGCGCCGGAGTAACGCCCCGGCGCTCCAGTAGTTGGCGGGATCAGCGCTGGCGCTTCAGCGGCGTGGTCGCCAGGCCGTCGCGGATGGCCATCAGGCTCTCGCTCAGCTGGCGGGCGTGCTTGCGGTCGAGCGGCTCGAACACCAAGCGCCGCACGCCGGCGATGTGGGTGGGTGCCGCCTCCTTGAGCACCTTCCGCCCGGCCGGACTGAGCACCGCCAGCATGCCCCGCCGGTCGGAGATGCAGGCCCGCCGCTCGACCAGGCCGTCGCGGACCAGGCCGTCGAGGCGCCGGGTGAGGCCGCTGGGCGAGACCACTAGCCGATCGGCCAACTCCGCCATGCGCAGGGCGAAGCCATCGGCTTCGGAGAGGTGGACGAGCACCTCGTAGTCGTTCAACGAGATGGCGTGGGCCGCCTGGAGCTCGGCGTCGAGGCGACCGAGGAGCCGGGAATGGACCGCCAGCATCATCCGCCAGACCGTTTGCTCCTCCTCGGAGAGCCACGTCGGTGCCATGTCACGCCGCTCTTCGGGCCGAGACGCGGGGAGCGCGGACACAAAGGTGACGATACTTGTCAGGTACTGGACCTATCGGCCAAAACACAAGCATTATCCGATCGGATGTTTCCGAAGTATCCAAAGGGACGGTACGTCTGACCGAATCGGGAGGAACGCAGGCCGCTACGGGATGTACTCGCCGTCCTCGCTGCGACCTTCCTCCATCAGGTCCTCCTCCAGCGCTTCACGGGAGGTCACCGGGTCGACATCCTCGTGGGTCGCCTGGCGCTCCACCTCGGCTTCCGTCTCCGCTTCGCGCTTTGTGTGATCGGGCACGGATCCTCTCCTTACGTGAGCACATTTGATACCTTTCCGGCTCGGTCAGCGTCTTTGGTGTCTATGCAGGAGGGTCGGCTTCAGGTAGACTCCCCAAACTAAGAGCCGGACGAACGCACCATCACGGGGTGTTCGGCGGCAGAGACACCGCGACGCCGGCGGGCCGGCGCATGGGAAGGACGATACTGCCAAGGTGCCCACCAACCACGCGGCGCAGCCTGAAGAGGATCTGGTTCGCCTCTATCTGAATGACATCGGAAAGCACGCGCTGCTGACCAAGGACGACGAGGCGCGCCTGGCCCAAGCCATCGAAGCCGGGCGGGAGGCCCGGGCCGAGCTGGCGGCGGCCAAAACCGTCACCGCCCCCCGCAAGCGGGAGCTGCGGCGGCTCATCCGCAGCGGTGACGACGCCGCCGAGACGTTCGTCAAGGCCAACCTGCGACTGGTGGTCTCGATCGCCAAGAAGTACCAGGCGGCCGAGCTGCCCCTGCTCGACCTGGTGCAGGAGGGCAACCTCGGGCTGATGCACGCGGTGGAGAAGTTCGACTGGCGCAAGGGCTTCAAGTTCTCCACCTACGCCACGTGGTGGATCCGCCAGGCGATCACCCGGGGCATCGCCAACACCGGCCGCACCATCCGCCTGCCCGTCCACGCCGGCGACACGCTCGCCCGCCTGCAGAAGGCCCGGTCCCGCCTGGAGCTCAAGCTGGGCAGGCCGGCCACCACCGCCGAGCTGTCGGCCGAGGTGGAGATGCCGGAGGACAAGGTCATCGAGGCGCTGCGGTTCGCCGCCGAGCCGCTGTAGCTGTCGGAGCCGCTGCGGGAGGACGGGGACGCCGAGCTCGGGGACGTCGTCGAGGACCGGTCGGCGGAGTCGCCGTTCGAGGTGGCGGCCACCGCCCTGCTCCCCGAGGAGATCGCCCGCCTGCTGGGGCC
>DATARN010000196.1:0-3171 GCA_036264135.1 Acidimicrobiales bacterium | reverse complement strand
GCCGCTCACAGCCGTCGCTGGTGGATCCTCGCCACGTTGTGCTTCAGCCTGCTCGTCATTGGTGTGGACAACACCATTTTGAACGTCGCTCTTCCGACCCTCGTCAATTCGCTGCACGCCTCGGCCAGCCAGCTGCAGTGGATGGTCGACGGGTACACCCTGGTCTTCGCCGGCCTGCTGCTGACCGCGGGCAGCCTGGGTGACCGCTTCAGCCGCAAGCGGGCCCTCAGCATCGGCCTGGTGATCTTCGGGACGGGCTCGGTGCTGTCCGCGTTCGCGGGATCGGCCACCATGCTCATCGCCACCCGCTCCCTGATGGGCCTGGGCGGGGCGTTCATCATGCCCGCCACCCTGTCGATCCTGACCAACACCGTCACCAACCCGGCGGAGCGGGGCAAGGCCATCGGGATCTGGGCCGGCGTGTCCGGCATGGGTATCGCCATCGGCCCCATCGCCGGCGGCTGGCTGCTCCGTCACTTCTGGTGGGGTTCGGTGTTCCTGGTCAACGTGCCTATCGTGCTGACCGCCCTGGTCGCCGGCTGGTTCCTCATCGTCGACTCCAAGGACCCGTCGGCGCCCCGGCTCGACCCGATCGGCGCCGGGCTGTCGATCGTCGGCCTGACCGGGCTGCTGTGGGCCCTGATCGAGGCGCCGTCGCACGGCTGGCTGTCGCCGACCATCCTGGCGGCCGACGCCCTCTCGCTCGGCGTGCTCGCCGGCTTCGCCGCCTGGGAGAGCCACACCGACCACCCGATGCTCGATGTCCGGACCTTCAAGAACCCCCGGTTCAGCGCCGCCTCGTCGGCCATCACCCTGGTGTTCTTCTCGATGTTCGGGTCGTTCTTCATCCTGACCCAGTATCTCCAGGACGTGCAGGGCGCCTCGCCTTTGTCGGCCGGCCTGAAGGTCGCCCCGTTGGCGGCCGTGCTGTTCGTCGCCGCTCCCTCGTCGAGCTCGCTGGTGCAGTGGTTCGGGTCCAAGATCGTGGTGGCCGGCGGCCTGGCCTTCGCCGCCTTCGGCCTGGTGCTGTTCGCCCTGCTGCGGGTGGACTCGAGCTACCCCGCCGTGCTCTTCGCGCTGCTGATGCTGGGCCTCGGGATCGCGCTCACCATGGCGCCGGCGACGGAGTCCATCATGGGCTCGCTGCCCAAGGAGAAGGCCGGCGTCGGCAGCGCCGTCAACGACACCACCCGCCAGGTCGGCGGCGCCCTCGGCGTCGCCGTGCTGGGCAGCGTGCTGTCCTCGGGGTACGCCAGCCGCATCGCCGGCGCCGTGGGGCGAGCCGCCCTGCCGGTGACCGCGGCCCACGCGGTGCACGACTCGGTCGGCGGCGCCCTGACGGTCGCCCGCTCCGTTCCCGGCAGCGCCGGGCAGGCACTGGCCACGGCGGCCAAGCAGGGCTTCGTCGGCGCCATGCGCCCGACCATGCTCATCGCCGCCGGCGTGGTGGTCGTGGGTGCCATGGTCGTGCTCGCCTTCCTGCCCGCCCGGGCGGTCGACGTGCAGACGATCGAGGATCTCGAGGAAGGCACCATCACCATCGACGAGTTGGATCCGGCCTTGACGGGGGCGCCGGCGGTGGCGTGATGGGTCCCGCCGGGGCAACGTGGCGGTGCGCCGAGCCGGTTCGACCGGCTCGGTGCACTGCCGTTTTGCCCTCCGGGCGGGCACACTGGAACAGGCAGTTCTCACGGGGGGAACAGCAGATGACAAGGACAGGCGGACAATGAGTACGGGCATCGAGATGCCGGAGGCGGTGGAAGGTGTGCGGGTCGCCGCGGCCGGCGGGCCGACCGCGGCCGTGATGGCGGCGGCCACGACGACGGAGGGCCGGCACGGCCGGCCGAGGGATCCCCATGTGGACACTGCCATCCGCAAGGCGGCGCTGGAACTCCTGGTCGAGGAGGGTTTCGCCCGGATGAGCATGGAGGCGGTGGCCACCCGGGCCGGGGTGGGCAAGGCGGCCATCTACCGGCGCTGGGACAACAAGACGGCGCTGGTCGTCGACGCCATCCACGACATCGTGGCCAACAAGTACGACTGGCCCCACACCGACGACATCCGCGCCGACCTCGAGGTGATCTTCAGCAAGGCGGTGGAGAAGATGCGCGGCATCGAGGGCGGACTCATGTCGTCCGTGGTCAGCGAGCTGGTCCGCAACCGGGAGCTGGCGGAGACGGTCCGGGCCCAGTTCATCGGCTGCCAGCGTTCCGACATCGTGGACCGGATACGCCAGGCCATGGAGTCGGGCGAATTGCCGCCCGGCAACGCCGAGCTGCTGGCCGAGGTGGGCTTCGCCATCATCCACCACCGGACGCTCCTGTCGGATGCCCCACTGACCGACGATCTGCCGGCGCAGCTGGTCGAGCAGTTCTTTCCTCGGGTCCCCCTGTCCGCCGGCCAGGAGGGGCGGGAGTAGACCCGGCGGCCTATGACGACCGCGTTCGTCTTCGCCGGCGGGGCCAGCCTGGGGGCCATCCAGGCGGGGATGGTGGACGTCCTGGCCGAGGCGGGGATCGCGCCCGACCTCATCATCGGCAGCTCGGTGGGCGCTCTCAACGGTGCCTGGCTGGCCAGCCGGCCGTGGCCGGCGGGGGCCAAGAGCCTGTGCGAGGTGTGGCTCTCGGTACGGCGCCGGGACATCTTCCCCATCTCGCCGTGGCGGATCCTGCGGGCCGCGGTGGGCCGAACCGACCATCTGGTCAGCCCCGACGCCCTGTCGCGCTGGATGTCCGTCCGGGCGCCGATTTTCCGGTTGGAACAGGCGGTGATCCCCCTGCATGTGGTGGCGACCGACCTGCTCACCGGGAATCCGGTCGTGCTGTCCTCGGGGGACGCCATCGAATGCCTGCTGGCCAGCGCGGCCATCCCCGGTGTCTTTCCGCCGGTCGTGATCGACGGGCGGTCGCTGGTCGACGGCGGCCTGGCCGCCCCGGCGCCGGTGACCCAAGCGGTCGACCTGGGGGCCGACGTGGTGTACGTGCTGCCCACCATGAACGACTCGCCGTTGCAGCCGCCCAGGAGCGCGCCGGGGATGATCTCCCTGTCGGTCGCCCACATGCTCGGCCATGCCGCCCAGAGCGAGATCCGGGCCAACGCCTCGCGTTGCACCCTCTACCTGATCCCCCCGCCGGTGATGCGGGGGATCTCGCTGTTCGATTTCCGCCACGG
>DATARN010000132.1:0-11142 GCA_036264135.1 Acidimicrobiales bacterium | reverse complement strand
CCTCGCTGCGGCCCGCGCCCACCAGCCCGGCCAGGGCCACGATCTCACCGCGGCGGACCTGGAACGACACGTCGTCGAAGACACCCGCCCGGGACAGGCCGGATACCTCGAGCACGACCGCCCCGGGTTCGGTCGGGGTCTTGGGGAAAAGGGCGTCGATGTCGCGCCAGACCATGGAACGGATGATGTCGTCAATGGTGAGGTCCTCGATGGGCGCCTCCCGTACGAACCGGCCGTCTCGCATGATGGTGACGCGCTGGCAGATGGCGAAGACCTCCTCCAAGCGGTGCGAGATGAACAGCACCGCCGCCCCGCCGGCCCGCAGGGTGCGCACCACGTCGAACAGCCGGTTCACCTCGACCGAGGTGAGGGCGGCGGTCGGCTCGTCCATGACGATGATCCGGGCCTGGAAGGAGATGGCCTTGGCAATCTCGACGATCTGCTGGTCGGCGACCGACAGCCCCCGCGCCGGCCGGCTCGGATCCAGCTTGACCCCGAGGCGGGCGAAGACCGCCTCGGCGTCTCGCTGCATGCGGGCCCGGTCGATCCGCCGCCCTCCGGCGAGCGGCTGGCGGCCCATGAAGATGTTCTCGGCGACGGAGAGGTCGGGGAACAGGGTCGGCTCCTGGTAGATGATCGACACGCCCGCGGCCCGCGAGGCCGCCGGGCCGGGCAGCGTCATGTCCTGGCCGTCGATAACCAGGCGTCCGCTGTCGGGCTGGTGCACCCCCGCCAGGATCTTGACGAGAGTGGATTTGCCAGCGCCGTTCTCGCCGAGCAGGGCGTGGGCCTCTCCGGGATACAGCGTGACGGACCCCTCGATCAGAGCCCGCACCGCCCCGAAGCTCTTGGTCGCCTTGTCGAGCACCAGCAATGGGGGCTGGGAGTTGGCCGCCGGCAGTGCGACCGCCGCACTATCGGCCATGTCGTCTCCGCCCGCGCTCGACGGCGGGACCGGTGTTCCGCGTGCGCAACGCACCCCCCTGAGGTTGTTGGAACGTTTCAATCAGTTGTGGGCAAATCATAGTCGTCAAGCCCAAAATGTCAATAAGTTTGTGTACAGGTATGCAGGTGGCAACGACCGCTTCGGTTTGAGACGTTTCAGTGGTACCTTCCCCGTCGGGTGGCTATCGGGACAAGCCTCCGACCCGAGTTGACGTCGGCAGACCACCACCGGGTCGGCGATGGGGGCCGCGACCGGGAAGGACAACAGGGCTCGCTGTGGGCATGAAAGACGTGGCACGCCAGGCATGGGTGTCGCTCGGAACGGTGAGCAACGTCCTGAATCGTCCCGACCTGGTCGCGCCCGACACCCGCCAGCGGGTCCTCGACGCCATCGATGTGCTTGGGTTCGTGCGCAACGAATCGGCTCGTCAGCTCCGAGCGGGGCGCAGCCGCACGATCGGGCTGGTGGTGCTCGACGTATCGAACCCCTTTTTCACCGACGTCGCCCACGGTGCCGAGTCGGCGGCCGCGGAAAACGGTTCCGTAGTCATGTTGTGCAACAGCGGGCAACGCCCCGAATCGGAGGGGCGCTATCTCGACCTCCTCGAGGAGCAACGGGTCCAAGGGGTGCTCATCACGCCGGTCGGCACGGACTACTCCCGCCTGGAATTGCTGGCGGCGCGTGGCACGCCGGTCGTGCTGGTCGACCGAGGGTCGGACAGTGCCAACTGGTGCTCGGTGGCTGTCGACGACGTCCTCGGGGGGCAGCTGGCTACGAGCCATCTGATCGAACGGGGCCATCGCCGCATCGCCTTCGCCGGCGGCCCGCTCTCCCTTCGCCAGGTCGCAGAGCGGCGCCTCGGGGCAACCAACGCCCTGGCCGCGGCGGGGCTCGATCCCGCCGCCCTCCGTGACATCGAAACTCCGGCCCTCACCGTGAGTGACGGTCGGGCGGCTGGCGACCGCATCGTCGACCTCGCCGAGGCTGACCGGCCGACCGCGGTCTTTTGTGCCAACGACCTGCTCGCCCTCGGCGTGCTTCAGTCGGTCACCGCCCGGGGAGCCCGCGTCCCGCGTGACCTGGCGATCATCGGCTACGACGACATCGACTTCGCGGCGGCGGCCACGGTCCCGCTCTCGTCGGTACGCCAACCCCGGGAGGCCATTGGGCGCACCGCCACCGAGCTCCTGCTCGACGAGGCGCGGGAGGGCGCCGCCCACCAGCACCGCCGGGTGATCTTCAAGCCCGAGCTGGCGATCCGGGCCTCGAGCAGCCTCGTGCGGCGCCGCCCCCGCACCTCACCGTCGGGCAAGAGATCGGCGGCAGCGGCGAACGACTAGGCGCCCGCCGATGAGGCACCCGCCTCGTGCAGTCGGGTCCCGATCCATCCGATGCTGCGACGCCTGGTCGGCCACCACGTCGGATTGCGAGAAGGCCTCGCCGCCACGCCCCGAGGCTGGCGGGGGGCCGCCGGTAGCGTGACGCCATGCTCGCCGCCTACGCCCTCGCCCCGAACCCGGATGCGCCCCTCGATGCGCTCCGGGTGGGCGACCGTCCCGAGCCGGACGTCCCCGCTCACCACGTCGCGGTCCAGGTGCGAGCCGCCAGCCTCAATATGCACGACCTGTGGACGCTTCGAGGGGTAGGAATCAAGCCAGACCAGTTCCCCATGATTCTCGGCTGCGACGGTGCCGGCGTTCTGGAAGACGGCACCGAGGTGGTCATCTATCCCGTTATTTCGACCCCCGGTTGGATGGGCGACGAAACCCTGGACCCGAAGCGGACGTTGCTGACGGAAAATTATCAAGGTACGGCCGCAGCTGTGACCGTCGTCCCCGAGAGAAACGTGATTCCGAAGCCGGCGGATATCACATTCTCCGAGGCGGCGTGTCTCGGCACGGCGTGGCTCACCGCCTACCGGATGCTTTTCGTGAAGTCAGGGCTGCGACCGGGCCAGACGATGCTGGTGCAGGGCGCGTCGGGAGGCGTGTCGACCGCGCTGATCCAGCTGGGATCGGCGGCCGGGTTCCGGGTCTGGGTTACCGGCCGCAGCGAGGAGAAGCGAGCTCTGGCCACCGAGCTGGGGGCCGAGCAGACGTTTCCTCCGGGCGCCCGTCTTCCCGAGCGGGTAAATGGTGTCTTTGAAACGGTAGGGCGAGCAACGTGGGCCCATTCGCTGCGTTCCCTCCAGCCGGGCGGCATTGTGGTGGTATCCGGCGCCACGAGTGGCGACGCCACGCCGGCGGAACTGAGCCGCATTTTCTTCCTTCAGATGCGGGTCGTCGGATCGACGATGGGCACCCGCCAGGAACTTGTCGACCTGGTGGCGTTTTGTGTCGCCAAGGGCATTCGGCCGCATATCGGCCTCCAACTGGCGTTGGCTGATGCCGCCGAGGGGCTCGAAGCTATTGAATCGGGAAAAACCGAGGGAAAGATCGTCCTGAATCTCTAGCCTGACACCTTTGCTTGTCTGTCGGCGCCGGAATTCCAAGCGCGGTCGACCGGTCGATCAGCGGTGAGGGCCGTGGAAGACGACGCCGGATGTGCAGGTCTCGCGCACCACGATCGACGCCAGCGGCAGGGACCCGTCGAGACGGTCCCAGATCCAGCGGGCCAGATTCTCGCTTGTCGGGTTGTCGAGGCCGGGAACCTCGTTGAGGTAGCGGTGGTCGAGCTGGTCGTGCAGTGGCGCGAAGGCCGCTTTAATCTCGGCAAAGTCGATCACCATGCCGGTACTCGGGTCGACGTCGCCCTGCACGTGCACTTCGACACGGAAGGAGTGGCCGTGGAGCCGGGCGCACTTGTGTCCTTCGGGGACATGCGGAAGACGATGGGCGGCTTCGAAGCCGAACTCCCTGAAGACGTCCATCAGCGGATCCGTTCCCTGAAGACGTCCATCAGCGGATCCCGGTGTATTTGTGCGTCTGGAGGCTCAGGCGCCATTGCGGATGGGCCAGGCAGTAGTCGATGGCCTGAGCCGTGTTCTTGTCCCGATCCGGTCCGTCCATCGGCTGGAGCAGGAACCGGTCGAAGCGCAGATCTTCGAAGCACTCCGGCGGCGCACCGGGCTGCGGGAACACCAGTTTCAGCTCGTCGCCGTGGTCGAGGACCAAGGGAGCGCCGGCCTTGGGGCTGACGCAGATCCAATCGAGGCCCGGGGGCGCGAGTTGGGTGCCGTTGGTTTCAACCGCGACCGCGAAGTGCTCGTCATGGAAGGCCTCGACGGCGGACTCGTCGAGTTGGAGCAGCGGCTCGCCTCCGGTGCATACGACGTAGCGCTCGGCCCCGGCCTCCGATATCCCGGCCCAGGCCCTCCGAACGGCGGCGGCGAGTTCGGCGGCGTTCCGAAAGCGACCGCCGCCGGGTCCGTCCGTGCCGACGAAATCGGTATCGCAGAACTGGCAGATCGCCTGGGACCGTTGCGACTCTCGTCCCGTCCACAGGTTGCAGCGGGCGAAGCGACAGAACACGGCGGGTCGACCCGCCTGGGCGCCTTCCCCTTGAAGGGTGTAGTAGATCTCCTTGACGAGGTAGGTCACCGCCAATGCGCCGGGTCCTCGATGCCGACTTCGGCAAACCCCTTCTGCCGCAATAAGCAGGAGTCACACGTGCCGCACGGACGTCCGTCCTCACTAGGGTCGTAGCAGCTGTGGGTCAGCCCGTAGTCGACGCCGAGTTCCAGGCCCCGGCGGATGATCTGTGCCTTCGTCAGGTCGATCAACGGGGTGTGGATGTGGAGGCGTTGGGAGCCCTCGACGCCGGCCTTGGTCGCCAGGTTGGCCATTGCCTGGTAGGCCGAGACGTACTCCGGGCGGCAGTCCGGATAGCCCGAGTAGTCAAGGGCGTTCACGCCGATGAAGATGTCGCTGGCGCCCAGGGTTTCCGCCCACGCCAGGGCGAACGACAAGAAGATGGTGTTCCGGGCCGGCACATACGTGACCGGGATCCCGTCGCTCAGGTCCTCCACCCGCTCGTGGCGGGGAACGTCGATGTCGGCGGTGAGCGCCGAGCCGCCGAAGGCCCGCAGGTCGATCTCGGCAACCACGTGGTCGGCGACGCCCATGGCGGCGGCGACGCGCCGGGCGGCGGCGAGTTCGACATCGTGGCGCTGGCCATAGCGGAAGCTGAGGGCGTAGGGCCGGTAGCCCTCATGGCGGGCGATTGCCAGCACCGTGGTCGAGTCGAGGCCCCCGCTGAGCAGGACCACCGCTGGGCGATCGCTCACGTCCACCCCTCCGGGTTCCACCGAATGAAGGTCCTACCCGCTCGGCCGCCATGGGGGCAACCAACGGCATCAACGTCAACAGCCATCTCGGGGACGAAGCTACTTCCCGAGGAGCGCCGGTGGCGGCCGCCGCAGCCCGTATCTCGCCCACCGGGTCGCCCGCAGCACTCCAAGCAGCGGCTTCCCCTCGCCGGTGGCCCATGCCTCTTCGGCGGCGAGCGGCTGGGTTTCGGCCCGCACGCCGCCCCGCCGTGGCTCGGAACAAGGAAAGGGCCGAGCTTGTGATGAGTCGTGGTGGCTATAGGCCCGGCAACTCATCAGAAGAGGGCCGGGGGGCGGGGCATGCGCCTGATACTGAGTCCGGCCTGAAGGTCACCCGAGCCACGACCGGACTCCGCTCAGTATGCAACTACAGGTTGCATGTGGGCAAGACGACGTGCTACCGTTGGTTGCACATCGTCACTCGGGATGCCGGATGCCGAGAGGCGAGTGACCGGAGCGAGAAACCAGAGATGGGAGTCACCGTGAACAATGCCATGAGCACACCCCCGATCGTGTCACCTGAGGAATGGGAAGCGGCCCGCCAGCAACTCCTCGTGAACGAGAAGGAATTGACCCGGGCGCGTGACGCCTTGGCCGCCCGGCGCCGGCGCATGCCGTGGCTGGCGGTGGGCAAGGAGTACAAGTTCGAAGGGCCGGAGGGCACCGCCAGCCTGCTCGACCTGTTTGCCGGCCGGCGCCAACTGATTGTCTACCGCGCCTTTTTCGAGCCCGGCGTACACGGGTGGCCCGAGCACGCCTGCATCGGCTGCTCCATGGTGGCCGACCAGGTCGCGCACGTCGCCCACCTTCACCGACGCGATACCACGCTGGCGTTTGCCTCCCGGGCCCCGCAGAGCGACATCGAACGGCTGAAAGCTCGGATGGGCTGGGAAATGCCCTGGTACACCATGACGGACACCTTCGACGCCGATTTCGGGGTGGACGAATGGCACGGTACGAACGCGTTCATCCGCGACGGCGACCGGATATTTCGCACCTACTTCATCAACAACCGCGGGGATGAGGCGATGGGTGGCACGTGGAGCTATCTCGATATCACCGCCTTGGGGCGCCAGGAGGAATGGGAGGACTCGCCGGAGGGCTACCCGCAGTCCCCGCCGTACCAATGGTGGAATTGGCACGACGAGCCGGTTAGCCCCGCCGCACCTGCCGAGTAAAGGTTCCGGGCCCACCCGCCGCCGCCGCCCCCCCCGCCAGGACTCCCGCCGCCGGCGGCGGTGGATGCCTGCCGCCGCCGGCGGCCGCCGCGGCGATGGCGCTGTCAACAGTGGCAGGGGCGGCCATGACATTTAGGGCACCCATCGGCGTATCGAGCTACGGCGTCGTTCAGCGCCAGACCTATCTGATTCGCGAGGGAGGCCAGCCAGGCGAGGACGTCGGAGAGCTCGTGGAGCTGCTCCTCCTTGCTGCCCTTGCGAACCGCTCGGGCCAGCTCCCCGAGCTCTTCGGTCAACCAGGCGACCGTGGCCGTCGTCCCCCGCGCCGAATCACGATCTCCATAGGTCCGGAGCATCAGCGACTGAAGTTCTTCGAGGTCCATCGCCGGCGACGTTATGTCAGGCGTGCGAGCCAGATCGCCACGCCACCGCTCCCAGTCAGCTCGGATAACGGTCACACCTGTATTTTAGGATGTGTCTCATGGTGTTGGACGACCTTGCGGCGATTTTAGATCGGCTGGCGGCCAGCGATCCCGCCGACCTCGCCGACCGGGACAGCGTGATCGCCCTGCACTGCCTCCGCAACCGCCTCGACGCCGTCACCACCCGCGCCGCCGCCTTCGACACCACCCCACCTGCGAAGAACCCGCCGACCATTGCGACATCGACCACATCACCCCCCACGCCGCCGGCGGCCCCACGACTCAAGACAACGGCCGGGCCGCCTGCGGCTACCACAACCGCGCCCGCCACCAACCACCCCCACCCGACACCGGCTGGATCGGGGGAGCGCCCCGCGGGGATTAGGAGAGGATCCGCTGATACCGGGCACTGCAGCCTTGGATAATGACGATATGGGTAGGTCAGGAGGACAAATGGTTACCTTGGGACGCACCAATCTCGACGTATTTCCCATCTGCCTCGGCGGCAACGTGTTCGGTTGGACGGCCGACGAGTCGCAATCCCGTGCGGTGCTGGATGCCTATATCGCCGCCGGCGGCAACTTCGTCGACACCGCCAACTCCTACCTGATCGAGCACGGTCAGTCGGAGACGATCATCGGGCGCTGGATGGCCGACCGCGGCAACCGGGACCAACTTGTCATTGGCACCAAGGTGGGTGGCGGTCGGGGAGCGGTGCGCAACCTGCGGCCCGAAACGATCCGGCGGGAGGCGCATGCTTCCCTGGACCGTTTGCAGACGGAGCGAATCGACCTCTACTACGCCCACTTCGACGATCTGGAGACCCCCCTCGAGGAGTCGTTGCGCGCCTTCGACGCCCTCGTCAGGGAGGGCACGGTTCGTCACCTGGGGGCGTCCAACTACAGCGCCGAACGCCTCACCGCCGCCCTTGAGCTGCAACGGGAACGCAGACTGGCCGAGTTCACCGTCCTGCAGCCCCACTACAACCTTGTCGAGCGCGGCTTCGAGCGCCCGCTTCTTCCCGTTGCCGAGGCGTGGGACCTGGCGGTCGTTCCGTACTACGCCCTGGCCAGCGGCTTCTTGACCGGGAAGTACCGGCCAGGCGGGGGAGCCGTCGAGTCGGCGCGATCCGGGTCGGCCAGCCGGTACCTCGACCAGGGCGGCGAGGTGGTGCTGCAGGTGCTCGACGAGATCGCGGCGGCTCATGGGACCACGGTTGCCGCGGTCGCCCTGGCCTGGCTACGAGAGCGGCCACAGGTCGTGGCGCCCATCGCCAGCGCCCGGACGCAGGAGCAACTCGAGCAGATCCTTCCAGCGGCGACCCTCGAACTGACGCCCGCCGAGGTCGAGCTCCTCTCGGCGTCGTCGCAACGAGCCGAAGCCGCCTGACAACGGGGGCCGCCGTCGGCACAATAGGATCCCGGCGCAGGCTGGCGTTGGCGGAGCGGGAGGCGGGAGCAGATGCAGTCGTTGCGAACGGGCGCGGCACGAGCCCGGATGGTGGCGGTCATGGTCGCGATGGCGGTCGGGGGCGGAGTCGTGTCCGCCCCGCCGGCGTGGGCCAGACGGCCCCCGACGACCACAACTACCCGGGCCACCACGACCACTGTCCCGTCCACCACGACCACCACGACGCCCACGACAACGCACACGCCGGGCGGGTACGACATCTCGTGGCCGCAATGTGGGACGTCGTACCCGACGAATCCCGCCTTCGGGATCGTGGGCGCCAGTAACGGGCTGGCCTACTCTGACAATCCCTGCCTGGCCAGCGAGTACGCCTGGGCAGCCATGGCGGCCCGGGCGCCGGCGTTCTACGTCAACACCGCCGACCCCGGTTCGCAGAGCACCCACTGGACCACTCCGGGGCCCAAGAGCTGTGGCGGCAGCTCGACGGACCTCGGCTGTGCCTACAACTACGGATGGAACGCCGTCGCCCACGCCCTCGCGTATGCCGCCGCCCAGACCGCCGGCGCCACGAGCGACGCCTGGTGGCTCGATATCGAGACGGCCAACACGTGGTCGACCGTCACCGCGGTCAATAACGCCGACATCGGGGGAATGGTCGACTACTTCCACTCCCGGTCGTTGACGGTCGGCGTCTACTCCACCTCGTACCAGTGGGGCCAGATCACCGGCGGGGCATCGCTCGCCGTGCCCGACTGGGTGGCCGGGGCGTCGAGCGTCTCGCAGGCGTCGAGCTGGTGCACGCCGTCATACTCCTTCACCGGCGGAGCCGTGCGCCTGGTGCAGTACCCCTCGGGTTCGTTCGACGGAAACGTGGCCTGCTGAGCCCGGGACTACCGCCGCAGGCGGCCCGCACACCCGTGGCCGGGTCGCGAGGTCAGGCGGCTCCCGGGCAGCGCCGGATGACGAGAATGGCGGCGTCGTCTTCCTGTTCACCGGCCAACAGGTCGTCGGCCAGCCGCCGGCAGATGGCGTCGGCGTCGACGCCGGGCGAGGCCAGGGCCAGGCGAAGCGACTGTTCCAGCATGGCGATGCCCTCGTCGATATTGCGCTGCCGATCCTCGATCAGGCCGTCGGTGTAGAAGACCAGCACTGCTCCCGGCTGCAGCCTGACCGCGGTCTCCGACCACTGCGCTTGGACGCCGGTGCCGAGCACCGGCCCGCTGGGGGCGTCGAGCACCTCGATGTTCCCCACGCCCTCGACCAGAAGAGGGGGAAGGTGGCCGGCGTTGGCCACCACGACCTCTCCGGTGGCGGCCGTCAAGGTGGCGAAGCACAGCGTGGCCAGCCGCTCGGCCGGGCCGCTGTCGATGGTGGTGAGGAGGCGGTCGACGTTGCTGATGACCCGGGCCGGCGACCCACCTTCGATGGCGTACGCCTGTACCGCCGTGCGGAGGCGGCCCATGACAGTTGCCGGTTCGATGCCGTGGCCCATGACGTCGCCGATGGCCAGCCCCACGCAGCCGTCGTCGGGAACGTGGAACACGTCGTACCAGTCGCCGCCCACCGCCGCGGTGGTGTCGGCCGGTTGATACCGCACCGCCACGTCGTAGCCTGGGACGTCGGGGAGGTGGTCGGGCAGCAGGCTGCGCTGCAGGACCAGCGCCGTTTGCCGCTCGTTGGCGAACGCCTGGGCGTTGGCCACCGCCACGGCGGCGTGTTCCGCGACGGTGGAAGCAAGCAGTTGATCGCTTTGATCGCCCAAGGCGTCGACGGCACGGCAGTAGATGTTCA
The DNA here is from genome assembly GCA_036264135.1 of Acidimicrobiales bacterium. Lineage (GTDB taxonomy): Bacteria > Actinomycetota > Acidimicrobiia > Acidimicrobiales > Palsa-688 > DATARN01. The sequence continues at coordinate 1,128 of DATARN010000132.1, read as the reverse complement.
GCGCGCCGAGGGTGCTGTCACCGGCGATGAGCGGCAGCGACAGCGAGCTGCGGACGCCCAGGCGCAGCGCCACGTCGGCGAAGTGCGGCCAGCGCTCATCGGCGGCGATGTCGTTTACCGCGACCAGCTTGCCCTTCCCCGCCGCCTCGAGGCACGGTCCCGCCCCGCTTTCGTACTGGGCTCCGTCGAGCGCTTGGACGAACTCGCCGGCTTGGGCGGCGGTGGTCACCTGGCCGCGCTCGAGGACACTGACGCCCACGCCGACACTGCTTTTAATCAGTTGCAAGCTGATCTCGGCGACCTCGCGAAGCAGCCCCTCGAGGGAGCGCTCGCCCAGCAGGACGTTCGAAAGCTCGGCCAGAACGGCGTGGACGTGGTCCGATGCCTCGAGCTGCCCGCTCACGGACGAATCCGTGGACGGCATAGGTGGGTACGCCGGTACCGAGTTCCAGGCCGCCGAGGAGTTGTGGCAATCATGACCAGTGTGGGCCCCCCCGTGAGGGGCGTTCCGCGACAAGGGCTGACTGCTCAACCGACGGACGGGCGTCCGCTGCGGACCACCCTACTGCGCATGGAGTCAACAGCGGCATCGAAAGATCCGCACCGGATCGAAGCCTCCAAGTTCCTGCCTCATCGTTGACCGCATCATGTGTCGGGTAGCTACTCGCGATTATCCAGGTGCATGTCGTGGCGCCATGAAAGAAACCCGAACGAAATGGCCACCATTTTCGAAAGACGAGCCGACAAGCCGGAGCAAACATGACAGCTACCGCCTTTTATTGCCGGCTGGTTAATGAACAAGCGGCGTGGAAGAAAACCCCGCCTCGTTATGTCCGTTTAGGCGGTTATACCGAAGAGCGCGGTACGGAACACCACGCAGACGCGTGGCGCCGTTCCGGTCGTTGGCGCCCGTGATGGACAGTCGACGTCAGTTTCCTGAAACGTTCATCCTGGCGTTGCCGGGACGAAAACCGCCATTCACCCGGTGTGGAAAGGGGTCCCTCACCAACCAATGAGGAGGAACTGCATGCGTCGTGAGTTTCAGCGCGTCGGGGTGGCCGCGGCCGCCGTGGTGCTCATCGCCGCCGTCCTGGCGGTGGCGGGCACCAGCTACGCCCGGGAAAGCGA
>DATARN010000107.1:0-14924 GCA_036264135.1 Acidimicrobiales bacterium | reverse complement strand
GCCTGGCCGATGCCTTCGCCGGTGAGGGTGTCGGTCGCCCGGGCGGCGTCGCCGACGAAGAGGACCCGGCCGGCCACCAGTTGGGTCGAACCGATCCGGGCGGGGATGGGCCACGCCTTCGCCGGCCCCTCGGGGGCCGCCGAGGGACCGAGGACGGTAGCGATGTGGGGGCGGGTGAGCAGGTCGGCCCAGACGCCCTTCATTTCGTGGGTCGGCTTGCCCGGCTGGCGCTGGATCCCGAAGCCGAAGTTGGCCCGCCCCCCCGGCAGGGGGAACGACCAGGCGTACCCGGGCAGCAGGTCGGCGTCGAACCACACCCAGAGCCGGTCGGCAGCGGCGGGGTCCACGCCGGTGAAGTACTGGCGCATGGCGTGCCATTCGCCCAGGTAGCCCGCTTCGTCGCCCGCGCCCAGCTTCTTGCGCAGCGGTGACCACATGCCGTCGGCCGCGATGGCGTAGCGGGACACGACGGGTCCGATGCCGTCGACGGTGAGGGTGACCACGTCGTCGCCCTCGACGGCGTCGGTCACCGCGTGGCCGTCGTGCACCTTGACGCCCGCGGCGCGAGCCACGTCGAGGAAGGCGGCGTCGAGGTCGACCCGGCGGGCCACGGCGGCGAACTGGCCTCCCGTGTCGGGCAACGGAAAGCGCACGGTGCGTCCCGACGGTGACCGGAGCCACGTCTCGGCGACGGGCTGCCACGAGGCGACGTGGTCGGGGCGCAGGCCCAGGCGCTCGTAGCGGCGTAGGGCGCCGGTAGTAAGGCCGTCGCCGCAGCACTTGTCCCGGGGGAACACGGCCTTGTCGAACAGCACGACCTCCCGGCCCGCCCGGGCCAGGGCGATGGCCGCCGCGACCCCGGCGGGCCCCCCTCCCACCACGGCGGCATCGGCCCGAAGCATCCCGGCGAGGCTAAGCCATCCCCGCCGCTACCCTCATCCGGCGCCCCGGCCGAGGGCGCCGGCCAGCACCTCGGCCGAGGACCTCGTCGCCGTCCACCCCAGTACCGCGGCGGCGCGCTCGCTGGAGAGGGCCAGCGGGCCGCGCACCAAGATGGCCCGGTCGGCTCCGAAGGGCGTCAGCCTCAGGCGGAAGGCGGCCTCCGCCACGCCGGTCAGCAGGGGGCCGGGTAGTCGCACCACCCGGCTCCTGGCCACCCGGGCCACGCCGGGGGCGTCCAGCCAGTCGCCGGGGGCGACATTGACGACCCCGGTGGCGGTGGACGAACCGCCCAGCTCAAGGGCGCGGGCGGCGTCGTCCTCGTCCAGGAACTGAAGGGCCTCCTTTTCCCCCTGAAACGCCGGCACGGCCAGCCGGTAGCCCTGCACCGAGCGCACCACCCGCCGATCGGCGTGGGGCCCGAGCACCGCCGCGATCCGCAGAGACAGCGTCGGGATCTCGGCGGCGCACAGTCGCTCCGCCCGCAGCTTGTCGCCGGCGTAGCGGCACTCGCGGTTGGGGCGGGGCCAGTCGTCCTCGGTCAGGGGGAGGGGGTTGTCGGGCCACGCCCCGTACACCGCGGCCGACGAGGCGAGGACGATGCGGGCGGGGTGGGCGGCGACGACGCTGCGGGTGGCGTCCAGATTGGCGTAGCTGGCCTCCGGGGTGCGCCACAGGTTGAACGCCAGGTGGAACAGCACGTCGGCGTGGGCCAGGGCGGATCGGGCGGCATCCTCGCGCAGGTCGACGACGGTGTGGTGCAGCTTGGGATGGCTGACGGCCAGGGGCCGGCGGGCGACCGAGCGGACGCGCTCGACCGCCGGATCGGCCAGCAGACGTGGAAGGAGGCGGGAGCCGAGGTGGCCGGTGGCGCCCGTCAGTCCAACGTCGATCGCACGTCCTCGAAGGCGCGCAGCGCCTCGGTGATGTGGTCCTCGGTGTGGGTGGCCATCACCGAGGTCCGCAGGAGTGCCCGGCCCGGGGCCACCGCCGGCGGGATGGCGCAGTTGGTGTAGACGCCGCGGTCGAGCAGGTTCCGCCACGTCCGGCCGGCGTCCCAGTCCTGCCCGATGTGGATCGGGATGATCGGGCTTTCGGGGGGCGGCCCTACCTGGTAGTCGAGGGCGGCCAGGCCAGCGTGCAGTTGCCGGGCTCGCTCGAGGACGAGGGCTCGCCGCTCGCCGTCGGACTGGGCGATGCGGACCGAGGCGAGGGCGGCGCCGACCGCCGCAGGCACGCCGGCGGCGGTGAAGAGCATCACCCGGCAGGCGATCCGCAGGTAGTCGATCACCGCAGTGGGGCCGGCGACGAAGCCGCCGCAGGAGGCCAGCGCCTTGGAAAAGGTGCCCATCACCAGGTCGGGCGTCACGCCGGCGGCGGCCGCCGCCCCCCGGCCGTCGGGGCCGAGGACGCCGATGGCGTGCGCCTCGTCGACCAGGAAACGGGCCCCGAACTCCCGGCACACCTCGGCGATGGGGGCGACGGGGGCCAGGTCGCCCTCCATGGAGTACACGCCGTCGACCGCCACCAGAGCGGCGCCGTCGTTTTCCCGCTTGTCCCGCCAGGTACGGAGCCGGTGGCGCAGGCTCGACGGCAGGTTGTGGCGGAACGACCGGAACGTGCCGGCCGACATGCGGGCCCCGTCGATGAGGCTGGCGTGGCTGGCGGAATCGAGGAACACCGCGTCGTCGGCCTCCACGAGGGTGGCCACCAGGCCCAGGTTGACCATGTAGCCGGTCGTGAAGACCAGGCACGACTCGACCTGCAACCAATCGGCCAGGGTGTCCTCGAGCTCGGAGTGCAGCCGGAGGGTGCCGTTCATCAGCCGGCTGCCCGTGCACCCTGTGCCGTAGTGCTCGACGGCGTCGATGGCGGCCCGCTTGACCCGCTCGTCGCCGGTCAGCCCCAGGTAGTTATTGGACCCGAGCATGATGACCGGCCGGTTGTCGTGCACCACGACCGGGCCGGACTGGCTGGCCATCTCCCGGTAGTAGGGCAGGAGGCCCATCTGCTCGGCCGCCCGGTACTCCATGAGCCGGGGGGCGTCGCACTTGTCGAACAGGTCAACGGTCCGCGGAGGGAGGGCTTCCGGGTGAGTCCAGGCTTCGGCCACGGCGTCCACGGTAGGGGACGCCCCGACGCTGCGCCACCAAAAGTGTGACATTTGTCACGCCGGGGATCGGGTTTCTCAGCGGTTGCGCATGGCCTCGAAGCGCTTCTCCCAGTCGAGGTGGCGCGCCTTGCCGTCGCGCACGAACGGGGAGATGGAGATGAGCTTGATGAGGCCGTTGTTCACCCACCGGCCGGGCGGCCGCAGCGGGCGGACGACATCCATGAACAGCACCACTCGGGTGCCGTCGGTGCCGTTCCAGGCGTAATGCTCGTAGCCGTCGTCGAACAGGAGGCTCTTGCCCTCGGTCCAGTGCGCCACCTCGTCACCCACGCTGATGCCGCAATCCTCGGCCGGCTCGGGGATCTTGAGGGCCAGGTGGTAGCGCAGCACGCCCCGCCAGGGGCCGCGGTGGGGCGGGATCTTCTTGTGTGGCGAGAGGATGGAAAAGAAGGCCGTGGTCATGCCCGGGACGTGTTCGAGCAACTTGGCCGTTTCCGGACAGCGGGCGCAGTTGGTGTCCGACTTGAAGCCGTAGCCGAAGAAGAAGTAGGTCTTCCACTTGTCGTCGGCGGTGATCGACAGCTGGTCGGTCGAGATGTCCTGGAAGTTGGGCAGCTCGTCGCGGTACTCGAGCACGACGTCGAGTTCCTTGCGGATCACGTCGTAGCCGTCCTCGAGCTGCTTGATCCAGGGAAAGGCGTCCTGGGAGAGGAACGGCGTCGTTTCCACCTCGGAGAAGCGGAGGATCCAGCCCTCCATCCGCTGGAGCGCCTTGCCACCAGTCTCGTTGGTGAAGTCCATCACCTTGGTCCGAATCCCCCCGGCCATGGGCCGAGATTAGCGGCGCCGCGCCGGCCGGCGGCGGTGACCGGCGACACGAACGACAGGATGGCCGGGTCCGGCGACAAGGGTGGCAGGATGGCGGGATGCGCCTCCTGCTGCTGGCCCCCCCGGGAGCCGGAAAGGGGACCCAGGCCAAACGTCTGTCGGAGCACTACGGGATCGAGTCCATTTCCAGCGGGGAGTTGTTGCGCCGGGAAGTGGCCAAGGGCACGCCGTGCGGTCGGGCCGCCAAGGACTACCTCGATCGCGGCGATCTCGTTCCCGACGACCTGATCCGGGACATCGTCGTCGAGCAGGTGAAGAAGGCCGACGCCAAAGGTGGCTTCATCCTCGACGGCTACCCCCGCAATCTGAGTCAGGCCAAGGAGGCCTCCCGGCTGGCCGACGACGAGGGCATCGGCATCGACGGGGCCATCTACCTGGACGTCAGCCGCGACGAGCTGTTGCGCCGCCTGCTCCACCGCGGCGAAACCCAGTCACGAAGCGACGACCAGGAGGCGACGATCCGCCACCGCCTTGACGTCTTCGATTCCGAAACCCGGCCCCTTCTCGACTACTTCCGGGAGGGCGGACTGCTGATCCCGGTCAACGGTGAGCAGCCCGTGGAACACGTGACCCAGGACATCATCGCCGCCTTGACGGCCCGGGTCCCGCCATCGCAGAGTCCCGCAGCTACACGGTCAGGATCGCCGGATCAACCTCGGTCAGATGGTGGGTCTCGTTAAGGCTGTGCACCACGCGGCGGCCGCCGCCGGCGAGCACCCGGCTCACCGACGCATGGGCGGCCCGGAAGAACATGTCCTCGCCGAGGCCGAGCACGTGGGCGACATAGCCGTTTGTCACGCCGCTGTGGCACGCGACCGCCACCCGTTGCCCGGGGTGCCGCGCCACGATCGCTTCGATGGCCGGGATGACCCGGGCGCGGAAGTCGGCGCTTGACTCGCTGAAGGGATACACGTCCCAGCGACGCTCCTGGATGAAGCGTTCCTGGAGGCGCAGCAGTTCGTCGCCGCCGATGGCCTCGGCGAGGCCGGTGGCGTCGGGAAGGTCGCGGAACAATTCGATCTCCCGCAGGTCGGCTACCACCTGGGGTTCCAACCCGTGATGGCGGGCCACGTGCTGGGCGGTGGTCAGCGCCCGGATAAGCGGGCTGGAGTAGACGGCGTCGATCTGTTCCCTGGCCAGGGCGTCGCCGACGGCGACCGCTTGGCGGAGCCCCGTCTCCGAGAGCGGCGGGTTGACCCAGTCGGCGGTGGTGGGCCGGTCGCGGCGGGGGAAGTGCTGCTTGCCGTGGCGGATCAGGAGCAAGGTGGTGACGCCCGGCAGGCCGGTGAGAAAGGTCCGGTCCAGCGGCGAGGCCGACGGCAGGGGATTCGGCGGCTCGAGGGGCGGTTCCGGCGCCGACTCGGACCGGGGTTCGGGTCCCTCCTCGCTCGCCGGGTGGCTGGTCACCGGGAGGCGCCGAACATCTGCAGCCACTGCTCCTTGGACTTGGGCTTGAACACGAAATTCATGTCCCGCACCTCGACCATCGGAGCCGCCGGGGCGGCCGAATAGCGATGCCCCGGGCACACCAGGGTGTCTCCTGGCAACGCCGCCAGGCGCTGGAGGCTCTCGTACATGGCCTCGGTGTCGGACCCGGGGAGGTCGGTTCGCCCGCACCCCTCCAGGAACAGCGTGTCGCCGGATACCAGCATCTTGTCGACGAGGAAGCACTGGCTTCCCGGGGTGTGCCCCGGCGTGTGCAACAGCTGGATATCGACGGCCCCGACCGTGACGGTGTCGCCGCTTTGGTGGCCGATCAAGTCTCCCGTCGACACCCCGGTGCTCCGCGTCACCCATTCCGCCTCGGCGGCGTTGACGTGGATCCTGGTCGGCTGGCGCTCGAGCAGCTTGGCGATGCCTTCCACGTCGTAGCCGGCGAACGTCCCGCCCACATGGTCGAAGTGGTAGTGGGTGGCGAGGGCGTCGGTGACGCGGAGGCCGTCGTTGCCGGCGATCTCCAGGAGCTCGTCGATCCCGTACGCCGGGTCGACGACCGCCGTCTCGCCGGTTTCTCGGTCGCCGATGAGATACACGAAGTTGACCATCTGGCGGGCCATCGGGTCATCCACCGCGAAGTCGCGACCGGAAAGGAGCTGGCGGAAGTACAGGCGATCGGCCACGTCGAGAGACGCTACGCGCCGCCGCCGGCGGCGCCGGCGGGCCCGGGGGGCCGGCCGACCCGGACGATGACCGACTGGCTGGCGATCCCGAGCAGGGTGCCGTCCTCGGACCAGAGGTGGGCCCGGCCGTGGCCGAAGCCGTTGGCCACCGCCAGGAGGTGGATGTCACAGAGGATCCACTCCGACGGGACGAGGCGCACCACCCGGATGGTGTTGTCGAGGCTGTTGCCGATCGATGGCCGTCCCAGGGCCTGGGCCACGCCCGAGGGGACGTAGTCGCCCAGTACCGACAGCCACGCCGAGCTCGGTTCGAGCTGTCCCGGCAGCCGGGCCCAGAAGGCGCAGTGCCCGTCGCCGGGTGTGCCGTCCAGTTCCTCGAACTGGCGTCCCAGGGCCAGGCGGAGCTCCACCCGCTCGAGGACGGTGCCGCTGAACTCCGCAGGGATGCTCCGCCGCCTCGACGCTTCGGGGCCCGGTACGTCGGGCGGTTCAACCCACGTGCCGTGCACCTCGAGTTGGCGACGGCCCAAGGCGGCGTTGACCGCCAGGATCTCTTTCCCGTCGACTCGGCCGATCGCCCGCGCCTGCGTTGTCTGGTGGCCGACGACTGCGAGGGTGACGGCGAACTCCACCACGCTGTCGGTCGGCGCGTAGGAAAGGTATTGGGCGGTGGCCCAGATCGTCGGGCGCCCGCTGGCGTGCTCCATGGCCGCCACGCCGGCGGCCAGCCCAGCACCGCCGAAAAGGAACCGGCCGGGTGTGGACACGCCCTGGGTCACCGGCAGGCGCCACAGCAGCGGGTCGGCGGTCGGCTCCAGCCCCAGAAAGGTGTGGACGTCCATGTGCCGGGCACGCTACCGCGACCGGCGCAGGGCAAGCTCCCTCTCAATCGGAAGGAAATATGAGTGTGCTCTTGTCAAGTAACCTACGGCATGTCATACTGATCGCAGGGAACACCGAAGGAGGTAATGCTGATGTTGATGCGTTTCGATCCTTTCCGTGAGTTGGACCGCCTGACCGAGTTCGGGGGACGCTCCGTCCCCACGCCGCCGACCTCCATGCTCGCCATGGACGCCTTCCGGCAGGGGCACGACTTTGTGATCCAGTTCGACCTGCCGGGCGCCGACCCGAGTTCCGTCGACCTTTCCGTCGAGCGCAACGTGCTCACGGTGCGCGCCGAGCGCCCGGCGCGGCGCGACAACATCGACGAGGTCGTGGTCACCGAGCGTCGCTACGGCAGCTTCACCCGCCAGCTGTTCCTCGGAGAGACCCTTGACACCGATCAGATCAAGGCCACCTACGAGAACGGCGTGCTCACCGTCACCATCCCCGTGAGCGAGAAGGCAAAGCCCCGTCAGATCGAGATCGACAACGTCCCCGCCGCCGCCAAGCCGGTATCGGCCCAGTCGACCGACACGACGGCCGCGGCCTAGGGCCATACCGCTCTGCCTTAAAGCGACGGGCGAGCCGCTCCGGTCGACGGGGAAACGTCGACCTCCGCGGACTCACCCGTCGCCTCGTCGGCACGCCGACATCGCTGGAGCGGGAAGAGGACCCGTGCGCTCGTGGAGGGTGCCGTTTCCGGCAGCCGGAACGACGCACGGGTCCGGCAGCCGGAACGACGTACGGGTCCGGCAGCCGGAACGACGCACGGGTCCGCCACTCCGGAGGCGAGTCCTAGCGCTGCTGGAGCATCAGGGGTTCGGGGCCTTGGCGGGCCTGGAGGAGGACCAGATGGCGGCCCTTTAGGCAGATGGTGTCGCCGGCGTGGTAGGTGCCGGTCAGGGGCGGGCTGCCCGTGTCCAGGGCCACCTCCCACTTCCGGCCCTCGATCTCCTTGGCGATGACAAAGTCGAGGGGCTGGTCCCAGGCGTTCAGCAGCAGGTAGAACGAGTCGTCGCGGACGGGAAGGCCGTGGCGGTCGACGTCGGGAATGGCGTGGCCGTTGAGGAACACGCCGATGCTGCGGGCGTAGCCGGTGTCCCAGTCGGCGTCGCCCATCTCCTCGCCGTCGGGCTTGTACCAGGTGATGTCCTTCAGTCCGTCGCGGCCCCGGCCTCGCACCGGGCGACCCTGGAAGAACCGCCGCCGCGAGAACACGGGATGATCCCGGCGCAGGCGGATGAGGCGGCGGGTGAACTCGAACAGATCGGTGTCGGCCCGGGCCCAGTCGTACCACGAGATCTCGTTGTCCTGGGCGTAACCGTTGTTGTTGCCCAGCTGGGTCCGGCCGAGCTCGTCGCCGCCGAGGAGCATGGGGACGCCCTGGGAGAGCATCAGGGTGGCGAGGAAGTTGCGCTGCTGGCGGGCCCGCAACTCGTTGATGGCGGGATCGTCGGTCGGTCCCTCGGCCCCGGAGTTCCACGACCGGTTGTCGTCGGTGCCGTCGCGGTTGCCCTCGCCGTTGGCATCGTTGTGCTTCTCGTTGTAGGAGACCAGGTCGCGCAGGGTGAATCCGTCGTGGGCGGTGACAAAATTGATACTGGCGCTCGGGCGCCGGCCGGTGGGCTCGTACAGGTCGCTGCTGCCGGTCAACCGCTCGGCCAGGTCCCCGAGCCGGGCCGTCGCCTCCCGCCAGTAGTCGCGGACCGAGTCGCGGTAGTGGCCGTTCCATTCCGACCACAGCTGCGGGAAGTTCCCGACCTGGTAGCCCCCCTCGCCGACGTCCCACGGCTCGGCGATGAGCTTCACCCGGCTGATGACCGGATCCTGCTGGATCAGGTCGAAGAACGCCGACAGCCGGTCGACCTCGAAGAACTGCCGGGCCAAGGTCGCAGCCAGGTCGAACCGGAAGCCGTCGACGTGCATGTCGATGGCCCAGTAGCGCAGCGAATCCATGATCAGCTGCAGCACGTGGGGCTCCCGCATGTTCAGTGTGTTGCCCGTCCCAGTGGTGTCCCAGTAGTACCGCTGATTCTCGGGGGAGAGGCGGTAATAGCGGGCGTTGTCCAGCCCCCGGAAGGAAAGCATCGGCCCGAGATGGTTGCCCTCGGCGGTGTGGTTGTAGACCACGTCGAGGATGACCTCGATCCCCGCCTCGTGGAGTGTCTTGACCATGGCCTTGAACTCGTTGACCAGGAAGTGGCCGGGCCGCGAGGCGTAGCCGTTGTGGGGGGCGAGGAAGGCGATGGAGTTGTAGCCCCAGTAGTTGCGCAGGCCCATGTCGGCCAGGCGGTTGTCGTTGACGAACTGGTGGACCGGCATCAGCTCAACGGCCGTGATCCCGAGATTGCACAGGTAGTCGATCGAGGCGGGGTGGGCCAGGCCGGCGTAGGTGCCCCGCACGTCCTCGGGGATGGCCGGGTGGGTGGCGGTGAACCCCTTGACGTGGGTCTCGTAGATGATCGTCTTGTGCCACGGCGTCTGGGGCGGGCGGTCGTAGCCCCAGTCGAAGTGGCTTTCGGCGACGACCGCCTTCGGCATGTACCGGGCGGAGTCAAGGTTGTTGCGGACGGTGTCGTCGCCGCTCTTGAGGTCATAGGGGTAGATCGCCTGGTGCCACCTGACCTCGCCGTCGACGACCTTGGCGTAGGGGTCGAGGAGCAGCTTGTGGGGGTTGCAGCGCACCCCGTGATTGGGGTCGTAGGGCCCGTCGACGCGGAAGCCGTAGCGCGTCCCCGGGATGGCGCCGGGCACGTAGCCGTGCCAGCAGTAGGCGTCGATCTCGGGCAGCGCCAGGCGGGTTTCCCGGTTGCGGTCGAAGAGGCACAACTCGACCTTGGTCGCCACCGACGAGAAGACGGAGAAGTTGGTTCCCACTCCGTCCCAGGTGGCGCCCAGTGGGTATGGATCGCCAGGCCAGACCTCAGGCATGACGTGACCCTACCGGCTGCCCGCCCGGGCTAAACCACGACGCCGGACGAGACGGCGGCCGTCCGCGGCCGACTCAGCCCCACCAGAAGGCGGCGGCCACGATGAAGTACAGGCCCACCAGGGCGACGCCCTCCAGCCAGACGTACTCGCCGTCGGAGAGCACGACCAGGACGACGATGACCGCCAGCGCCAGCGCCGCCACCTCCAGGGTCGGAAACACCAGCGTCAGCGACGTCGGCCCCGTCACATGGGACAGAAGGACGAGCAGCGGGGTCAGGAACAACGCCACCTGCAGCGGACTGTTGAGGATGGTGCTCAACGCGTAGTCGGGCCGGGCCCGGAGGGCGAAGCCGATACCGCCGACATTTTCCACCGCGTTGCTGGCGATGGCGACGATCACCAGGCCGGTGAAGGTGGGGGAGAGACCGAGGGACTTGGTCGCCGGTTCGAGGGCGGCGACGAACCAGTCCGAGACCAGCGCCGCGCCCAGGCTGGCCACCGCCAGCAGGGCGACGGCCAGGCCGAGGGGCCAGGGTTCGGTCCCCCCGGACTCGCGGGGCGCGGCGTCGTCGGCGCACGGCCCTGTTTGGGCTCCCGACCGAAGCCAGAACGGGATGCTCAGGACATAGACGGCGACCAGGATGACGGCCACGGCACCGGAAAGTTGGTTGGCGTGGTGCGCCGCCGGCGTGTGCAGCCGGGCGGCCAGCGTGGGCACCAGCAGGGCGGCCACGGCCAGCAGCAGCAGCGTCCCCATCATGCGGGGCGAGTCGGAGGCGAAACGCTGCGCCCCGTGTTTCAAGCCCCCGGCGAGCACGGCGATGCCGAGCACCAGCAGGGTGTTGCCCAGGATGGAGCCGACGAGGGCGGCCCGCACGATGTCGACCAGGCCGGCCCGCAGGGCGAAGAACCCGACGAACAGCTCGGGCAGGTTGCCGAGCGCCGACTGCAGGAGCCCGGTGGCGCCCGAGCCCAGCCGCTCGCCGACCTGCTCGATCGACTGCCCCACCACCGCCGCCAGCGCCGCCAGGGCCACGGCGGCGATCAGGAAGGTGACGACGCTTCGTGGGCCGATCACATGGGCCCCGGCCGACACGATCGTCAGGGCCACCGCGGCCGCGGTGACGCCGCGCTGGGTGCGGCTCAGGTTCTGGAGTCCCGCCATGGTGCCCCTGACCGTACAGGGGCGACAAGACGGCTACTCGGTGGCCACGGGTAGGTAGACGCGCGCCCCGGCCGAACGGAACTCGGCCGACTTTTCCTCCATACCGGACGCTCGGGCCGCGTCTTCGGTGAGGCCCCGGGCGGCGGCGTAGTCGCGGACGTCCTGGCTGATCCGCATGGAGCAGAACTTGGGCCCGCACATGGAGCAGAAGTGGGCCGTCTTGGCCGGCTCGGCGGGGAGCGTCTCGTCGTGGTAGGCGATGGCCGTCTCGGGGTCCATCGACAGGGCGAACTGGTCGGCCCAGCGGAACTCGAAGCGGGCCTTCGACAAGGCGTCGTCCCACGCCTGGGCGCCGGGGTGCCCCTTGGCCAGATCGGCGGCGTGGGCGGCGATCTTGTAGGCGATCACGCCGGTCTTCACGTCGTCGCGGTTGGGGAGGCCGAGGTGCTCCTTGGGCGTGACGTAACACAGCATGGCGGTGCCGTACCAGCCGATCATGGCGGCCCCGATGGCGCTGGTGATGTGGTCGTACCCGGGTGCCACGTCGGTCGTCAGGGGTCCGAGGGTGTAAAAGGGGGCCTCGTGGCACAGCGCCAGTTGTAGATCCATGTTCTCCTTGATCTTGTGCATCGGGACATGGCCCGGGCCCTCAATCATCACCTGCACGTCGTGGGCCCAGGCGACCTGCGTCAGCTCGCCCAGGGTGCGCAGCTCGGCCAGCTGGGCCTCGTCGTTGGCGTCGGCGATGCATCCCGGCCGCAACCCGTCGCCCAGGGAAAAGGCCACGTCGTAGGCGGCCATGATCTCGCACATCTCCTCGAAATGGGAGTAGAGGAAATTCTCCTGGTGATGGGCCAGGCACCACGCCGCCATGATGGATCCGCCCCGACTGACGATACCGGTGGTGCGGGCCGCGGTCAGGTGGATGAAGGCCAGCCGCACGCCGGCGTGGATGGTGAAGTAGTCGACCCCCTGCTCGGCCTGCTCGATCAAGGTGTCGCGGTACATCTCCCAGGTGAGCTCCTCGGCCCGGCCGTCGACCTTCTCCAGGGCCTGGTAGATCGGCACGGTGCCGACGGGCACGGGGGAGTTGCGGATGATCCATTCCCGGGTGGTGTGGATGTCCCGGCCCGTCGAGAGGTCCATGATCGTGTCGGCGCCCCACCGCGTCGCCCACGACATCTTGTCGACCTCGTCAGCAATGGCGGAGGCCACGGCCGAGTTGCCGATGTTGGCGTTGATCTTCACCAGCAGATTGCGCCCGATGGCCATGGGCTCGGACTCGGGGTGGTTGACGTTGGCGGGGAGAATGGCCCGGCCGCGGGCGATCTCGGCCCGCACGAACTCCGGCTCGAGGCCCTCGCGCAGGGCCACGAACTCCATCTCCGCCGTGATCTCGCCCCGGCGGGCGTAGTGCAGCTGGGTGACGGTCCTCCCCGGTGTGGCCCGGCGGACCGGGTGGCGGCGACCGGCGAAGGCCTCGCTCGCCGCCCCGCTTCGCACCGCCGCCCGGCCGTCGTCGCGGAGGGTCGCCGACCGCCCCGGGGTCACTTCCGTGTCGCCCCGGCCCTCGATCCAAACCAGCCGGTGGGGCGGCAGGCCGACGGTGGGCTCCGACCCCGGACCGCTGGTGTCGTACAGCGCGACCGGGTGGTTCGCCACCGCACCCGGCGAATCGTGCAGGTGGACCTCACGGAACGGAACCAGCACGTCGGGGCGCCGGCCGCGGACGTACACCTTCCGCGCCGTGCCCGGGGCCGGCGTCACCGCAGCAGTGTCACCAGGAATGGTCTGCGTCATCAGTTCTCCCTCCACCGGCATTACCCGGATCAGGTTCGACGGTCGCGGCCAAGTAGGTCGCCTCTCAGCCCGGTCCATCCGAGCTCCCGTGTCCCCGCCAGTTTCGCGCAGCCCCGGCACCCATGGGGCGCCCGGGCGACCGGGTACAGTGACCTGTCTGGTCGCCGGGGGTCTCGGCGCACCCAGGCGGCGTGGCCGAGTGGTTTAGGCAAGGGCCTGCAAAGCCCTGTACAGCGGTTCGATTCCGCTCGCCGCCTCCATCCCAGCGCATCGAGGGAAAGGCCCAGCGAGCGATTTCGATCGGCTCGTCATCCAATTTTGGCCCTCGTTTGGTTCCGCAGGAGGCGGCCAACCACGCCGATCCCCCGCGGCAACCATGCGCCACGACCGAGGACGGTGCTCGTTGGAGCGCCATGCCAGCTACATCGTCGGCCCCTTCATCGTCGGCCCCTTCATCGTCGGCACCTTCATTGCCGGCGCAGCCTGACGACCCCCCGCGGGGCGTTGCCGGGCGACGTCGATGCCTGGGATGTGACCGACTGACGTCGGAGTGTCCCGAGCCCGCCGGAGCAGGGGGCTCGGGACAGTTGGCTTGTCGTTCCTAGGTGTTCACAATCCCCGAGGAGGTGGCTCCGACTGGTAGGGGCGTCGGCGAGCTGGCCAACTCGGTGAGGGTTCCGCCGCTGACGGCGAAGACGGACACGAAGTCGTGGCCCGAGCCGTCGACTAGCAGGTAGTTGCCGTCCGGGGAGAGCCGGGCGTCGATGTCAGCTCCGCCGCCGGTGATGGCGGTGCTGCTGAGCAGGACGAGTGAGCCGTCCGGGTTGATCGTGTAGCTGGAGATGTTTCCCGAGCCGGTGTTGACGGTGAACAGGTACCTGCCGTCGTGGCTGATCTCCACCCAGCATGGTGCGGTCTGGCCGTCACGGTAGGGCGACGGTCCGATCGGGGTGAGCTGACCGAACAGGCTGTCGCGGAAGGCAGAGATCGTGCCGAGGGTGGCTCCGTTGTGGGCGTTGCTGACGAACAGTTGGGAGGGGTTGGTGGGCGAGAACTCGGCGCCGAGCTGGCCGAGGCCCTGCCCGGTGAAGGGAGAGCCCTTGGCCGCGAGCAGGCGGCCGTCTGGCAGCACCAAGAAGCTGTCGACCAGCGACGAGCCGGTGCGGGTGCCGATGAGGTGGTCGCCGAAGGAGTTGAAGAACACGTCGCCCACGCCGGACCCATCAGGGACGGTTACCGTCGAGTGTGGGATAGGGGTCAGTTCGCCCTCGGGATTCAGGCGGAAGCCGGAGTAGCCGCTGCCGCCAACGCCTGAGTTCGCAACGTAGACCAGGCCGGTCCACGAGACCGCGATGCTCACTGGCTTGACGCCCCCAGAGGACACGGGCCGTCCGACAAGGACCGGCACGCCGCTAGGGGTAAGGCGCAGAACCGAGATCTGGTTACTGCCGGCGTCGACAGCCAGCAGGTACCTACGGTCTGCGGTTACCTGGATCGCGCCTTGTGAGCCCAGGCCCGCGCCCAGTCCTGCGCCCCCTGCGGCGAACGGCGAACCAGGGAGCGGGGTGAGGGAGCCGTCGGCGTGCCGGGCGAATCCGGCGATGGTATTGGCGGTCGCAGTGTTGTCGTTGGTGTAGGTGTAGCCAGCTACGGGCGATGTTGTCCGTGTGCTGGCGCTGGCAGATGCTTCGGCTCCGAACAGACCGATCGTTCCTACCAGCAGGCAGCCGACGGCTGCAAGGCTTCTACGCTTGCGCATTGTTCTCCTTCGAGTTTGGTGAATGTGGAAACACCGAAATGAGTGTCATACCGAGGAGTGGCCTTACCGCCATCGAACCGGCTTCATATAATTGTAAGAAGGCTGGCTATCGGCGTTCCTCGCGACCACCCCATTTGGAGGCGCGCGGCTCGCGTGGAGGCGGCAAGATCATCGTCGTCGCCTTGGTCGTGTTCATCGCCAAAACGACGACGATGCGAGCAAGGAAATATCTGATGGCTGAAATGCTGGGCTGGGCTTCCCCCGTCAAACCGGTTGAGTCGACGTGAGCGGCCGCCTCAGCTGAAGGAAGATGTCGGAAGGTAAAAC